>JAITWQ010000168.1 GCA_031285215.1 Syntrophobacterales bacterium
CCCGGCCATAATACGTTTCACCTGCCTTGGTAGGTGAAACTATCCGGCGGCACGCAAAAGCGACAGGAAAAGCGATGATATGGCGAAACCTCTGGCTCCAGGCGCAGGCGAGGTGCATGGCCGCATCGCAGGGAAAGGGCGAACCCAGCGGAGTTGTTGAGGCAAAATGGTCTGGCGTATAAATTTGCCCGAGAGCGCCAGACGGCGTCAGTAAAACTTGCCCCTGTATGTTTCTGTAGGCTTTGCCAAAGGGAATCAGTTCTTCATACATCTTTTCCGCAGGGAGGCGATAGCATATTCCCTCCAAAGACGAGGCCAGATCAACGGGGAAAGGGGAGGGGCTTTGGGAAGAATCAGGAGAAAAATCAACAGTGGCGTGGAGTTTTTCCCTTTTTATTCCTGCCGGCCCAAAACTTGTGATGGAAGACAGGCGGCTGGAAATGTACCCGTCCGCGTTTTTCCGCAGTTCATGGAAAAAAGAAATGACCTCTTCATCCGGCTTTATTTCCAGAAAGTGTTGAAAAGAAGCGGAAGTCATCTGCGCGGTTGGTGAATCTGGCCAGGAGGATGCAACAGACGCCGCCAATCCCTGAAGAATTTCCACTGCGGGAAGGAGTGTCTTGCCGAAAAAGTGATGATCCCGAAGATAGGGAAGAATTATCATGGATTTGGCGATCTTGAACACCTCCGCACTCTTATCCGCGTTGCCATGTTTAGAGAAATCGGCAGAACTCATGGGAGATTCATCCTGTCGCTGAGGGCGGACTTTGCCTCCGCGATCATGGCGGAGATGGACTCGAAGCCGTTTTCCTGGTCGGGAACGATCGTTTTCACTACCTCAACAGAGATTTCCATGTCTTCTCCCGTCTTAAAAAGGAAAGAATCCGGCGGATAAAGATTTCCTGTTCCTTTTATGGAAAGAATTGTTAAGGGCGCGCCGCACTGTCTGGCAATGCGAAAGGCCCCTTTGTCAAAAGTTCCAAGTTTTCCCGTGCGGCTTCGCGTCCCCTCGGGAAAAATGAAAAGATTTCCCCCCGCAGAAAGGTACTGCCTCATTTTAGCCACCTGTTCCAGAAGAATATCCGTGTCCTCGCCATGGGTAAAGGCGGGAATATAACCGGAGCGTTTCAAAATCCATCCGAAGACGGGCATGGCAAAATAGCGGCTTTTGACAATGGTTTTCTGCCTGGGGAAAAGGGAAACGAGGAGAATGGGATCAAGAAAAGAAAGATGATTGGCAATGATTACGGAAGAACGGATGGCTTTCACGTCATGTCCGATATGCCAGGACACCCGGGGAAGGAGAATGGCAAGGACGCGAAAAAATGTGCGAAAAAAAAACGCGTTGACCCGTTGAAAGGAAAATTCTCTGTTTTTGGCAAAGACCAGACGAAAAGCGTATAAAAAAGAGAAGAAAACAAAAAAACTGATAATATAATATGTCCAAATAATGATGGTAAGCAAGAAATCCCGTGCAAGCCCTAATCCATGCCTGGCCCTTTGCCGTTCCATCATCCGTCCATTTTTTTGATCAGGATGTTCGTGTTAACACCGCCGAAGGCGAAATTTTGCACCGAGCCAAGGCGGATGTTAAAGGGGCGTACATCCATGCTATGATTGATCATATTACAGCGTTCGTCAACATCGGTGAGATTTAAGGTCGGCACGATGCAGCCCTCCTCCATAAGATAGAGAATGATAATGGTTTCAATGGCCCCGCACGATCCCATGGTATGTCCCATGTAGCTCTTTAAGCCCATGACGGGCGGGCGATTGCCATAGACGTCGTGAATGGCCTGGGCTTCAATAATATCGCCCATTTTGGTACCCGTTGCGTGGGCACTGATGAGATCAACATCCTGATGAGATACTTTGGCGTCCCGCAGGGCGATTTGAAGGGTTTCCGTAATGCCCCTGAGATTGGGCAGAATCAGATCTCCGCCGTTGTTGTTGCAGGCAAAGCCGATAACTTCACCTAAAATAACGGCCCCCCTCTTCTTTGCCCGCTCGTATTCTTCCAGCACCAAAGCGCCCGCTCCTTCGCCTACGACCAGGCCGTCCCTCCGGATGTCAAATGGTCTGGGAGTAAGGTGAGGCGTCGTATTGAAGGCCGTTGAACAGGCGAGAAGATTGTCAAAAACAGCAACGGTTGTCGTATCGTATTCGTCGGCGCCGCCGCATAACATGGCATCCTGCATACCGTAGCGAATCATCTCATAGCCAAAGCCGATGGATTGGCTGCTCGTTGTGCAGGCCGTGGAAGAAGAGATAACACGCCCTGTGATGCCAAACATTTTGGTGATGTTGACGGCGGTGGTATGTACCATGGATTTCAGATAATCCACCGCGCCGATGGAACGCACGCTGCCTTCCTCTCCGGAAAAAAATGTTTTGTAGATTTGCCGCTGTACCGTGGGGCTTCCATGGGTGGAACCGAAGGCGACGCCAAGGCGTCCGGAGGTGATAAATTGCTGATCCAGACCGGACTGCTCAAGGGCTTCCCCGGCGGCTTGGCAGGCATAAAAAGAAACAGGCCCCATGGTCTTACGGAAAGAACGTTTAAAATCATATTCGATGGGGTAGTCGATAGTACCGAATACTTTCGAATGAATATGAGATGAGAGAAGGCCGTCCTCTTTCAATGGTTTTATGCCGGAAATACCGTGCGTCAGAGAATGGAGAATGTCCTTCTTCGTTCGCCCTATGGGTGTGAGGGCGGCGCATGCCGTGATAACAACTCGTCTTTCCATGGTCCTTTATAATTATTAATTATGTATGTGATGATGGTTTAACCTGTTTTATCCAAGGCCAGACCATCCGAAGAGGGATAAATCCCTCTAATCCCGGGAAACGTCTATCCCCCGTGCCTTAGCCATAGTCTCCACATAATCGCAGATATGATTGATGGTACGGATATCCATGGCCTGCTTTTTTTCTTCCTGGGTTAATTCCGATCCCAGCATTTTTTCGATTTGCAAAAGCAATTCAACGGCGTCAATGCTGTCAAATTCATGTTTTTCCCGCAGGTTGTCATCCAAATCCGGGTTTTCGATTTCAAATTCCTTCTGGAAGATTTGTAAGATGTGTTCTCTGATTTCCTTGCGTGTCATGTCGTATCTACCTTTACCTTATTGGGGAATGATTGCCAGAGGGTGCGTGTCCTGGCATCAATGGCCGTCGGTATTCTGCGGCTGTTAAGGGCGCAGTGCTTTGTGAATCCCTTGCAAATTATGATTTCAGATTCCGCGTGGGTGATAATATAGTCAAACTGTAATTTTATGCGTTCCATGTTTGCCGGGCGGGTGTGGATAAACATGGGATCGTCATAGTGAAGGGGAGAGAAAAAAGTAACGGCCAGGTCAATAATGGGATAAACATAACCGCTG
>JAITWQ010000169.1 GCA_031285215.1 Syntrophobacterales bacterium
GATTTTTTCCGGTAATTCCTGTACGGGAACGGTAAGTTTACCCCTTACTTTGCCGTTAACCTGGATAACAATCACCATGTTATCTTCCGAGGCGATTTCCTCGCTCCAACCGGGCCATTTTTGCAGAAATACATCGCCCTTTTCGCCAATGAGAGTCCATAGTTCCTGGGCGATATGGGGTACAAAGGGGGAAAGCATGAGGATGATTGACCGGGAGGCCTCACGGACAACAGTCAAGTCCGCGCGGTCGCCCTTTTCCGGGCGCGGCAGGAGATAGAAGGCGTTGACAAGCTCCATAACGGCGCTGATTGCCGTATTGAAATGAAAACGCTCCTCAATATCCGTTGTCACTCTTTTGATGGTTTGATGAATTTTGCGCTGAAATAGTTTTAAATCATCGCGGAGGCCGCCAGGCGCTTCTCCGGGGGCAAGGCTTTGGATGTCTTCCGCGTAATCCGTAATAATGCGCCAAGCGCGGTTCAGAAAACGAAAAGCGCCGTCCACTCCCAATTCGCTCCACTCCAGATCTTTTTCGGGAGGAGCGGCAAAAAGACAGAAAATGCGCACCGTATCAGCACCGTATTTTTTGATCAGTTCGTCGGGATCTACCACGTTTTTCAGTGATTTGGACATTTTTTCCGTTTTACCGATTACGATGTCTTCTCCGCAAAGGGTGCATTTTCCTTCTTTGGCCTCTGTCGGGAAAAGGTATCCGTGGGTTGGGCAGCGCATGGTTTCTTTGCAGACCATTCCCTGAGTGAGAAGATTTTTGAAGGGCTCGGAGAGATTGAGAATGCCCATGTCCCGTAATGCTTTTGTATAGAACCTGGCGTACATCAGGTGCAGAATCGCATGTTCAATGCCGCCGATATATTGATCAACGGGGAGCCAATAGTCTATTCTCTTTTTATCCAGTCCCGGCGGTTCGTGGAAATCGGCACAGCAGAAACGGGCAAAGTACCAGGATGATTCAACAAATGTATCCATGGTATCCGTTTCCCTCTTGGCGGGCATACCGCAGGCGGGGCAAGTTGTTTCGACAAAGGCTTTGTGGCGTGATAACGCCGATCCTCCCTCGGCGGAAAGGACGGCATCTTTGGGTAAAACAACGGGAAGGTCTTTCTCCGGAACCGGGACGATACCGCATTTATCGCAGTTGATCATGGGAATGGGAGCGCCCCAGTAACGCTGACGTGAAATTCCCCAATCCCGTAAACGATACTGAATGGTTCTTTTCCCTTTTCCTTTGGCTTCAAAATAATCGGCAATGGCACCCAGGGCCTGCGTATTTACCATACCGTCAAAGGGGCCGGAATTAACGAGGATGCCTTCTTCAACATAGGCCTCTGTCATCGTTTCCGCGTCCAGCAGACGGTCTTCAGGCTGTATCACAACAATTTTGGGAAGGTTGTATTTCTGGGCGAATTCAAAGTCGCGCTGGTCATGGGTGGGGACGGCCATGACGCATCCCGTTCCGTATTCGGCCAGAACAAAGTTGGCGGCATAAATGGGAACCTTATGATCTGTTGCGGGATTAAGGCAATAGGTATCAAGAAATAATCCCTCTTTTTCATAGTAATCGGAGGTTCTCATGAGGCGGTCCTGCTTTTTGACCTTTTCGATGAAATCCTTAACCTGATTTTCACATGGTTTTCCCTTTGCCAACTCCATGACAAGGGGATGCTCTGCGGCAATAAGCATCACCGTAACGCCGAATATCGTATCCTGCCGTGTGGTAAAACACTTAATATCACCCGATCCGTCTTCCAGAGGGAAAATCAATTCACATCCGTAGCTTTTTCCAATCCAGTTCTTCTGCATGGTCAAAACGCGTTCCGGCCAGCCGGGGAGGTCATCGCATCCGGCGAGAAGTTCTTCAACATAAGCGGTAATCCGAAAGAACCACTGGTCAAGGGTCTCTTCCGTAACTTCCGAATTACACCGCCAGCACAGGCCGCCTTCGACCTGTTCATTGGCCAAAACGGTTTTGCATTGAGGACACCAGTTTACGGTTGATGTTTTCTTGTAAACCAGGCCTTTTTCATACATCCAGATAAAGAAAAGCTGCTCCCAGCGGTAATAATCAGGTTCGCAGGTGGAAATCTCCCGCTTCCAGTCGTAGTAGAATCCTAGGCGTTTTAATTGTTCACGCATGGCCGCGATGTTTTGATTCGTCCAGTCAGCGGGGTGTACGCCCCTGTCAATGGCGGCGTTTTCTGCGGGCATACCGAAGGAATCCCAGCCCATGGGGTGGAGTACATTGTATCCCTTCATTTTTTTGTAGCGGGCAACCACATCGCCAATGGAATAGTTGCGGACATGACCGATGTGAATTTTGCCGGAAGGATAGGGGAACATCTCCAGAAGATAATATTTGGGCTGGGCGGGGTCTTCCGTAACCTGATATAAACCCTTTTCTTCCCAATGTTTTTGCCATGTTTCTTCTATTTCCCGGGGATTGTATTTTCTGTTCATGATTTGCCTTCTGAATGTAAAATTATTGTCGTTACTGATTTATCCCGCGGCAGACAGCTGACATACGGGGATAAATATTTGTCTTATGATGGAATATCCGCCTCGTAAGTTATCTCTTCCAGGGGAATTTTTGTCTTATCCATGCCCATTTTACGCATATCCGCATAAAGGGCGTCCAAAATTCCGTTGATGAAGGAGCCGGAGTTTTCCGAACCGTATATTTTTGCCAGATCAATGGCCTCATTAATGGTTACTTTTGGCGGGATATCAAGACAGTAAAGCAGCTCGTAAACCGCCATCCGCAAAATATTCCGATCAACCCGCGCCATTCGTGAAAGAGACCAGTTTTCCGAGTGCTGGCTGATGGTGGTATCAATTTCTTCTTTTTTACCCCATGAGCCTTGAATCAGAAGCAAGGCAAATTGACGCGCGTCTTCCTGGGGATCAAAATTCCCCCAGAACGCGGTAAAAGTTTCTCCCACATCTCTTTCCAGTACATCAAGAGCATAAAGGACTTGCAGGGCTGCTTCGCGCGATTTTCTTCTGTGGCTCATTTATCCCTCTGATGTAGCGTGGCTGCCGCTTTATTGTGTCAAGCTGTCAGGTCAGGCGCGGTGGTTCTGTTTTTCTGCTCAACTTCCGATTTTTCCATATTTTTGATAGTCGGAAAAGTAAAGAACTATTTTCTTTCCGTCTTTAAAATATGGGTAAAACAATTCATATCTTCCATTTCTGGCGCTGAACCTGACTTCGTTATAATTTTCAAAGAAAATTTTTGTTAAGTAGTCTCTTTCAACTTTTGTTGTTTGCCGCATAAAGTTCATTTTTACAGGAGGATCTTCAGCGGTGCGGCTTCTGTTATAATATCTGAAACTAAGAAATACCCGTGAATTATCTATGCGATCCGCAACAATGACAGCCACATGAGGAAAGTGAGTATCCATTGCTGCATAAATATCAAGGATATCACATGTTTCTATTATCCATTCTTCGCTGAAATTGTAATTGAGAAGTTTATCCGCTTTTCCCGTATTGCTTTCAATGATTGATTTTGCGGAGGCAATGAGCATTCGCTCTTTCTTCTTCGCGGTTAAGTAGTCACCGCCCAGTAAAAGTCCGAATATTAAGGGAAAGCTGAGGCCAAATATCAACCACAACTTTTTTCCTGTATTCTTCGATGGATTAACATGGTCCTGGTTATGTTTTTCGGCGATTCTTGTCAAATTGAACATTACATTCATAACCAGGGAACCGCACATTAACGCTAAAATCCCAATCACACTAAGATAAAAAGTTTCGGTTATATTTTCCCTGAACACTTTTAGCCCGAAAACCTTAATGCTGATGAAGATGAATACCCAATAAACCAAAAAAATTATTGATACTACCCCTATTATATTGCTTAATTTTACTAATGTTTTATTGTTCATGCCTTTTCTTTTTAAGTTTTAATTATGGCGAATCAGCGTCAATCAGTCGCAAGTTTTCCGGCTGCTGCCGCAACGCCTGTTAACAACACCGCCATTCAGTCAATTTACTATTCTATTTTATTGTTGTAATTGATGCAAATGTTCTTTTCAGCCCTTTGGGGTATTGCACCGAAGGATAACCGAAAATAACGAAGATTCCTTCCCTGCTTTTATACCTGATGCCGTATTTTTCCCGAAACTTTTTCGCCCGGCCTCCATATTGTATTAACGGATGCACCGCCCCAAGCATACACGTTCCCAATCCCAGCGATTCGGCGGCATACATGGCTGTGGCGGCGGCAACAATCGGGTCGGCGGGGTCAGCAAACGGCGAGCCGTAGAAATAGATTGCCAGCGGAGCATCGTAAGTCAGTATATTAACGCCTTTGTCTATTTCGTTGATGTAAGCGTCAAAAGCGGGGCGGACAAATTCGCGGAACAATTCATCGTTCGTTTTTCCC
>JAITWQ010000181.1 GCA_031285215.1 Syntrophobacterales bacterium
GTAGATTCATGTGAGGTGCTTCGATGACGGAACAATTTGATTCGCTGAAAAAGGAAGAACTGCTTGCGGAGATTGAGCGGCTCCGCATAGAGAATAAGGAATTGGCCCAAGAGCTCTCCCAGGCCCATATCGCAATAGGAAAGTTTGGTTGGACAATACACGCCAAAGATGATTCTGACGCCGCAAAGCCAAAGCAGGAAAAGCACCTTCAGGTCATCATGGATAACGCCCCTGATATTGTTCTCCTTCTTGACAGGGCAATGAATTTTATTTTATCCACCCGATCCTTCCTGAATCTCATAAGAATACCCAGTATTGAATTTCTTTATGGCAAATCCTTCCGGCAGATATTTTCCCCCTTTTCAGACAACGCCTGGCTGGAACATGTGGAGAATATTTTTGAAAAAGCCCTGGAAACCGGCGTCATTCAAAGATTTATGGAAAAAGCCGCTATTGGCGGCTCGGAAAATGTGCGGCATTATTCTATCAGCGCCGCGCCGTTTTCTTACGAAAACGATATAAGCGACGGCCTCCTTGTCACTTTTCTGGATCAGACCGATATTATCACCGCGCGGGATCAACTGGCGGCGGTTGCCAACCATTATAATGGGTTGATATGGAGTATCAATAACAACGGCATTATAACGACCTTTAAAGGACAATACACAAAACAGCTTAATCCCCACTCAATGCCCATGGAAGGGGCAAAACTCAATAATCTGCACCCCGACATTATCGGCAATGTGTATAAAACTTTCCGCGAAGGACACCAGGAGGAGTGGATATCCGAATTCAAAGACAGGACGTACCACTTGTCAGCATCGCCCGTATATGACAATGATGGCAATATCACAGGCGTCGTCGGCAGCACAAATGATATTACCGAGATAATTAAGCTCCAGCAGGATCTGATCATGGAGAAAACCCTCCTCGAAGCAATATTTAACTCTGCCCACGATCTTATCTATTGCAAGGATTTAAACATGAATTTTACGCGGGTCAACAAACAGTTTGAAAATTATTTTGACCTTCCTGAGGCCGATATCATCGGCAAAGACTCATACAGCATCGGATTACCGGAAGAAATGGCGAAAAAGCTCATTGAAGAGGATATGACCGTTATCAATGAGAAAAGGGCAGTTACTATTGAAGACTATGTCCAGTCTGCACAGGGAAAAGTGTCAATTGTCGAGATAAAAAAAACTCCCCTCATGAAAGACGGAGCCGTGTTTGGCATTATGGGCCTGGCCCGCGATGTAACCGCACGTAAGATGCACGAAGACGAAACACAGGCCGCCAGCCGCGCCAAAAGCAATTTTCTCGCCAATATGAGCCATGAGATACGTACGCCCATGAACGCCATCATCGGCATGATAAATATAGGCAAGTCCACCGACGACATCGAACGAAAGGATTACTGTTTAAGCAGAATTGAAGATGCTTCCAAACATCTCCTTGGCGTTATCAATGATATTCTGGATATGACAAAAATCGAAGTCGGCAAGTTTGACCTCGCCGAGGTAGAGTTTTCCTTTGAAAAGATGCTCCAGCGGGTTGTAAATGTCGTCAACTTCCGTGTGGACGAAAAGAAACAGAAATTTACCGTATATATTGACAGAGAAATTCCCCAAGTCATGATTGGCGACGACCAAAGACTGGCCCAGGTGATAACAAATATCCTGGGCAACGCGGTCAAATTTACGGGGGAACAAGGTTCTGTCAGCCTTAATACATACTTTCTGGGAGAGGAAAACGGCGTCTGTACCATCAAAATCGCCGTGACCGACACGGGAATCGGCCTGACCCCCGAACAGCTGGACCGCCTCTTCCAACCATTCTGTCAGGCGGAAATCAATACAGCGCGAAAATTCGGAGGAACAGGCCTGGGACTTACCATTTCCAAAAGCATTGTTGAAATGATGGGCGGTAAGATATGGGTTGAATCTGAAAAGGGAAAAGGTTCTTCCTTTATCTTTACCGTTAAAATGAGACCGGGCGAAAAGAAAAGCAAAAAACTTCTCGGCCCGGGAATACATTGGCGGGATATCCGTATTTTAGCGGCAGACAATGATGCCCACATTTTGACAGATTTTAAGGGCATTGTGCAGGGATTCGGCGCCATGTGCGACACTGCCTTAAGCGGCGAGGAAGCCCTCCGTCTTGTTGATGAAAACGGAGACTATAATATCTACTTCATCGAATGGAAAATGCCGGACACCGACGGTGTGAAACTGACAGAAGGACTGAAGAAAAAGACGTCCTCTCCAAACGATTCTCTGGTGATAATGGTTTCTTCCTCCGAATGCAGCACGATTGCCAGGCAGGCGAGAAAAGCGGGCGTTGATAAATTACTGCAAAAACCTTTATTCCCTTCAACTATCGTGGATATCGTAAACGAGTATCTTGGCATAGAGGAACAGCAAGGAGAAAACGGAAATGTGAATCTTGCCAATCTCTTCAGGGGACGCCGCGTTTTGCTTGTTGAAGACGTGGAAATAAACCGCGAGATTGTGCTGGCAATCCTTGAACCGACGCTGTTGGAAATAGATTGTGCGGAAAACGGCGTGGAGGCTGTCCAGATGTTCTACAAAGAGCCGGAAAGGTATGAAATGATCTTCATGGACATCCAGATGCCGGAAATGGACGGCTATGAGGCAACGCGCCAAATACGCGCCCTTAACAATCCGCACGCGAAAACTATTCCGATTATCGCCACGACGGCAAACGTATTTCGGGAGGATATCGAAAAGTGTCTTGCCGCAGGCATGGATGATCATGTGGGAAAACCTCTGGACTTCGACGATGTTGTAAACAAGCTGCAGACTTACCTGCCCCGCAGGAGGGAATACCAACCATAATTTTATCCCAGGGCAAAACGATTCTTCATGGATGGACAGCGGAAGAATTTTTTTGTTTGGAGCCGTCATTTGATATGTGCTAGGATGCTTCGACAGGCGGTGGAATTGTCTGCCCAAAAGAAAGGGAAACAAAACCATCCAGACATAATTTTGCAGCATAATATATTTTCGGCATACAGGGAGAACGATGATGGGTATAATGAAAGAGTTTAAAGAATTTGCCATCAAAGGAAACGTCATGGATATGGCCGTTGGCGTTGTCATTGGCGGCGCCTTTGGCAAAATCGTTTCGTCTTTGGTGAGCGATATCATCATGCCGCCCCTTGGAGTGCTTATCAGCGGCGTTGATTTTTCCAAGTTGGCCTTTACCATCAAGAATGCTACGGAAACAGCGCCTGCCATCGCCATAAACTATGGCAAATTCGCGCAGACAATGATTGATTTCACCATCATCGCCGCTGCCATCTTCATGTTCATCAAAGCCGCCAATGCCTTGCGGAGAAGCAAAGAAGAACCGTCCCCGCCTCCTCCCCCCGCCAAACCTTCGCGGGAAGAAACGCTTCTTGCGGAAATACGGGACTTACTGAAAGAACGTAAATAAGACAGTGTTCGCACATAAAATGTTTCATATTTTTTACGGAGTAAATTTTTTGTTTGAACCTGACACTTAATATGTGTTAGAGATGAGGCAAGTTTTTTTGAAGACATAGTCGCATCATTGGCGTTATGCAAATCGGGAGTACGCGCCGTGTTTTCGGTTATACCATCGTTCTTTAAAGTAATGGCAATTTAGCCAGCCGGATCACTGTTTCGGATATAAGCCGGCAGACAGCTGAACAAATGAGGTTGTATGGCAAAATCACAATAACTGATTTCAACATTTTCACCGCATCTTTTTTGTGCTCTTGAACAAAGCAGAAGGGGGAACACCTTGGTCTATCAACCTATTACCGTTCAGCAGATTCAGATTCCCATAGAGCATTGCCTCGATTCTCAAATGCGGTTGGACACTGTATGCGGGTTTTACAGTGACGATACGTCATTTTTACCCGTGTTAAACAATGATAAGATCATTGGCGTCCTGCCCCTCAAGAGGATATTGGAAATAACGGATGAAGACAAAAAAAGCATGCGGGTCATAGACGTTGCGTCAAAAGACTTCCGCGTTGTTTCTCCCGACGTTTCTTTCAGCGGCATCATCACCGACAACCCCATCAAGCATATTATCGTAACAACAAATGGACAGGTCAGCGGCGTGATCTACATTGACGATACCCTCATCCGTTTATACGAAGCTTTTCTTGATATTCAAAATAACCTCCAGGAGATCATTGATACCGTTGATGATGGTATTGGCGTCGCGGACGCCGAAGGCAGAATCGTCCTCCTTAATAAAAGCTACGAACGCCTGACGGGGCTTTCAAAGGAAGAAGCCGGGCTAGGAAAATTGCTGGTCCAGGTAGTAAAGGAAAAAATCATTTCCCAATCCATCTCCCAGGATGTGATGAAGTATAAAACAAAACGAACAATCGTCCAAAAAATAAAAACGGGCCGCGAAGTATTGGCCACAGGAATGCCCATTTTCGATAAAGAGGGAAACGTCAAGCGTGTTATCGTCAATTTCCGCGATCTTTTCTATTTGAACCGTCTGCATTCACAGTTCGGCATTACCAAATCAAATGACGAATTGCGGGGAAAGATGAGTGTCAAAACGCCTGCTATGGAAAAGGTGATTGAACTTGTCGCCCGCGTGGCTCCGGTGGATATAACCGTTCTGATACTAGGAGAGTCGGGAGTCGGCAAGGAGGTTGTCGCCAGGGAGATCGTTAATCACAGCAGCCGCAGTAAAAGACCTTTTGTTCATATCAACTGCGGCGCCATTCCGGAAAATCTTCTGGAATCAGAATTGTTCGGCTATGAAGGCGGAGCATTTTCCGGTGCGGTCAAGGAAGGCAAGGCGGGATTATTTGAGATCGCCAATAACGGTACAATTTTCCTGGATGAAGTGTCGGAGATGCCTCTTCCCTTGCAAGTTAAGCTGCTGTGTTTTCTTCAGGATCATACCATTCGCCGGGTGGGCAGCACGAAACCCATTAACCTTAACGTTCGCATCATTGCGGCGACCAATAAAAACCTTGAATCCCTGGTTGATCAGGGTCTCTTCCGCCACGATTTGTATTACCGGCTCAATGTCGTTCCCATCATTATACCGGCGTTAAGGCAGCGAAGAGATGATATTGCCCCCCTGACCCAGGCCTTCCTGGAAAAATTCAATAAGAAATATTCCCTGAATAAAAAAATCGGCCTGCACGCCATACAGGTATTGGAAAATTATGAATGGCCCGGTAATGTCCGGCAATTGGAAAATATCATTGAAAGACTGGTGATCATGACGGAGGGAAGCAATATCCTGCCCCAGAGCATTAAGGAATATTTGTGCATTGATGAACCTTCAACCCATACGATTTCCATAAATGATATTGTTATTCCCAATCTTATGCCCCTTAAAAAGGCCGTGTCCATTGTCGAAAAAGAGCTGGTAAAACGGGCGCTGGACACCTGCGGAACAACCAGGGCCGCAGCTACGGCCCTTGGCGTCGCTCATACGAGCATCATCAGAAAGGTGGCAAAGCATAAGTTAAGCCAGGACCTGCCCCAGTACCGCAGCAAGAGTATCTCCTATATTCCTCCCCTGCATCTGATCGGATATCCGGAAGAGCAAGACTTTGACAGCAGCAAGGAAGTCGAAATCGGTTAACAGGTTTGGGAAAGGATATATTATTATTGCAGAGAACAGCCTCGCAGTGATTTCATAAATATAGAAAGCATGATTTCTGTTCTGATTGACCAATTTATCCGGCGTTTCCTCAAAGACACATTATTATTTCTTCCGCGGAAAAAGTCTTCTTCATACGATGTATTTTATAAAGTGATAAAAGTGATGAATAAACTGGATAATATTCGTGATTTCAGTTAAATACATGCTGTCTGAGAAAATGGACAAGAGAGTTGCGAATGAGGTATAAATATAAGCATTTACCATACACCGCATTACTGTTTACAGGTCTGTTCATCACTTTAGCGGCGACGGCATCCCAAGCCGGCGTTTTGAGTACCGATGCCGGATTTGCGGCAAATGCCGGTCATGATTTCTTCGTCATGTTAGCCGTGACTGCCGCCATTATCATTGTAATCATTGGCGTTGGCGTACTCATCGTCAACGACAGGAAGCGCAGTAAACGGATATATAAGCTGCAGGAACTTATGTACGCCGTAAATAATACGGCGACCGTACTCCTTGCGGCGAATGATGAGACGTTTGAATCCTCACTCAAAAAGGGTGTGGGATATATGGCCCGCTGGGTTGATGTTGACCGCGTCTATATCTGGAAAAATGAGGTGATAGACGGAACCCTTTACTATGTCAATCAATATGAATGGATAAGCGGCGTCAGCCTGTCAGGTCTGACGGTTCACCCCAATATGAAATATCCTTACGACGTTCATCCCGGTTGGGAAGAGGATAAATTTCGCCGGGGCGAATGTGTAAACGGCCCGATTTCCAGTCTGCATACGGGCGTGCAGGGTATGTTAAACCCCTATGGCGTAAAATCAATTCTGGTTATACCGGTTCATTTGCACGGGCATTTCTGGGGGTTTGTCAGCTTTGACGATTGTCATAACGAGCGTACCTTTACGGAAACTGAAGTCGATACCCTGCGTTCCGCAAGCCTGGTGATGGTCAATGCTATAAATCGCAGAGAAATGGTTCAGGATATTCGCGCGACAGCCGCAAAGCTGGAGGCCGTGATAACCAATTATCCGGGTGTGATCTGGAGCGTAGATCAAAACAACGTAATCACCTTGTTCAACGGTCTTTATCTGAAAGAAATCGGCGTTGTCCCTTCATTTTTGGAAGGTAAAAATCTTGATATTGCCAGACAAAAAAACCGGCATTTGGATATAATTGAAAACGTACAAAAAACCTTTGTTGAAGGGCCTCAAGATTGGATTTCCGAAATTGACGACAAAAAATTTCATGTGCGTACCATGCCCATCTATGACGATGATGGTTGTGTAATCAGTGTGGTGGGAAGCGTTGATGATCTGACGGAAATAATCCAGCTTCAGGAAAAACTGGCGAACGCGTTGAAAGAGGCTCAGGAAGCCAGCCAGGCCAAGAGTAATTTCCTCTCGAATATGAGCCATGAAATTCGCACACCCATGAACGCCATCATTGGTATGACGAAGATCGGCAAATCGGCCTCCGGCGTGGAGCGCATGCTCTACGCCTTTGACAGGATAGACGGCGCTTCCGTCCATCTTCTGGGCATCATCAACGATATTCTCGATATGTCAAAGATTGAAGCGGCTAAATTTGAGCTGTCGCGGGAGGAGTTTAATTTTGAAGAGATTCTTCTGAAAGTTGTCAACGTGATTGGCTTTCGCACAGAGGAAAAACGGCAGAAATTTACCATATTCATTGACAAAAAAATTCCCGCGAATCTTATAGGCGACGACCAGCGCCTCTCCCAGGTCATCACCAATTTACTGTCCAATGCCGTAAAGTTCACGCCGGAGGGAAAAACGATACGCCTGGAATCCCATGCCGTCAATGAAAGTGATGGCGTATGCACCTTGAAATTTTCTGTGATTGATACGGGGATTGGTATCAGCCCGGAGCAGCAGGCCCTCCTTTTTACCTCCTTCCAGCAGGCCGAAAGCGGCACAGCGCGCAAATTTGGCGGTACCGGCCTTGGTTTAGCCATCTCCAAACATATTGTTGAGCTTATGGGCGGCAGGATATGGGTTGAATCGGAACTGGGCGCGGGCGCGGCCTTCTCTTTTACCATTCAGATTGAGCGCGGTACGGAGCAGCATGACAGCCCCTTGCTTGCGGACTTGACGAATATCCGCGCCCTTGTGGTGGATGGCGAGGAAGAAGCACGGGAGTATTTTCTCAGCATTGCGGAACAGCTGGGGTTTGCATGCGATGCTGCGGCCAGCAGTGCGGCGGCGTTGCAAATGATGGATAACAACGCCCCCTACGACATATGTTTTATTGACCTGGACGTGCCGGGCGGAGGCGGTATTGCACTGTCCCGCCAGATTACGGCGCGCGGCACAGCCAGTCCGATTCTTGTACTCCTTTCACCGACGGCGTGTAACGAACTTGCCCAGAACGCGAAAGAGGCCGGCGTGGCCGGCTCTCTCTCCAAGCCATTGTTCAAATCTGCCGTTGCCGAAAGTATCAACAGATATCTCTCCGCGTCGCTTGCTATTTCCGGCGAAACACAAACAAAAGAGGAATTGTCCCTGAAAGGGTATAACCTTCTTCTGGTGGAAGATATTGAAATTAATAGCGAAATCATTATGGCCATGCTTGAGCCGACATGTTTGGAAATAGATTGCGCAGAAA
>JAITWQ010000026.1 GCA_031285215.1 Syntrophobacterales bacterium
CCCTTTTAACGTAGCGAATGTCGAAAACGAAACACGAAGCGAAGCATCTTCTCTCCACCTTGACCATGCGAATTCAATGCCTGAGAAGTAATTTTAACACATTTGCCGTAATTAAATGCAAAAATGACGCAGCAGAAAAAAATTGGTTTGGCCTTGGGCAGCGGCTCCGCACGCGGCTGGTCCCATATTGGGGTCATCAAAGCCCTTAAAGAACACGATATTCCCGTAGATATTGTCTGCGGCTCGTCCATGGGAGCCGTTGTCGGAGGCGCTTATGCCGCCGGCATTCTTAATTCTCTGGAAGAGCTGGCCCGCGAGTTTTCCTGGCTTGATTTTCTGAAATTCATGGATGTAAGCCTTTCCCGGCGCGGCCTCCTCAGCGGCAACCGCATCACGGAGTTTTTCCGGGACAAGATATCGGACATGGATATTGAAAACCTCCCGACCCCTTATGGAGCCGTTACGGTGGATCTGTACACGGGAGAAGAAATTTTCATCCGCAAAGGGCCTCTTCTCGACGCCCTCCGCGCCAGTTTCTCCTTTCCCGGTCTTTTCACGCCTTTCCACAAAAACAATCAATGGCTTATTGACGGCGGCCTGATCAATCCCGTTCCCGTCTCCCTGTGCCGCGCCATGGGAGCCGACATTGTCATTGCCGTGAACCTGAACGACGAAATTTTGAAAAAAAGGGTATTCCTCCACAGCGCGGACAATACCGATACGAGCCTCCCCTCCCTTGACAAACACGGGGATTCGCTGATGGACTTTCTCACAGCCAAATTCCCCTTCCTCAAAAGAATGGAAAATCATGACCTGCCTACGGAAAAAATTCCCAATATGATTGAAGTCATGATGAAATCTATCTACATTATGCAAGACCGCATTACAAAACAACGCATGGTAGAGGATCCGCCGGATATTTCCATTACGCCGAGCTTATCCGACGTTTCCCTGCTGAATTTTAATAAAGCAAGGGACACCATTGAAGAAGGACGGCGCGCAACCTTGACCAAACTGCCGGAAATTATGGAAAAAATATCCTGAAAACGCCATCATAATACTGCACCGATTCATTTTTGCCATGGAAACAATGAACTCCCCATCCCCGCCAAAACCGCCGCCCCAACTTCCCCTTCTTGCCTGTAAAGACGAGATATTAAAGGCCATTGCGGATCATCCGGTGATCATCATCTGTGGTGAAACAGGTTCCGGCAAATCAACACAGCTGCCACAGCTTTGCCTTGCCGCCGGCAGGGGGGAAAAAAAGAAAATCGCCTGTACGCAGCCCCGGCGCATCGCGGCTGTGACCATTACCCGCCGTATTGCGGAGGAGAGAAACGAAGAAATCGGAGAAACGGTGGGATACAAGATTCGCTTTGAAGAGAGGATGAGCCGCCGCTCCGTCATCAAAGTAATGACAGACGGCGTCCTTCTTGCCGAAACGCAGCGTGACCCGCTCCTTCTGCAATACGACACGATCATTGTGGATGAGGCCCACGAAAGAAGCGTGAATATTGACTTTATTCTGGGCCTTCTGCGTACCATCCTGAAAAAAAGAAAAGACCTGAAGGTCATCATTACGTCCGCCACTCTGGATACGGAAAACTTCTCTCAGGCTTTTAATAAAGCCCCTGTTATTCATGTTTCGGGACGCCTTTATCATGTTGACCTGCTTTATCAGCCCCTCGACACGGACATGGAAGATCAGGGGGAGGCGACCTATATTGACGCCGCGGCCAACGCGGTGGAATATCTTTTACTCCGGGAAGATCAGGGCGATATTCTTGTTTTTTTACCTGCGGAACATGATATTCGTGAATGCTTGGATCTGCTGAAAGGCAGAGATGACGGCAATACTCTCTTTCTTCCCCTCTTCTCCCGCCTTGCCTGGCCGGATCAGCAAAAAGTTTTTCTCCCATCTCCATCGCGCAAAGTGATCCTGGCCACCAACATTGCCGAAACGTCTCTGACCATTCCCCGCATCCGTTTTGTTGTGGACACGGGACTTGCCCGTATTCTCTCCTATAACCCCTCGACGGGCACAACAAGTCTGCCCATTTTGCCTGTTTCCCAAAGCAGCGCCGATCAGCGCAAAGGACGATGCGGGCGTGTTCAAAACGGTCTGTGCATCCGCCTCTACAGTGAGGCCGACTATGCCGCCCGCCCAAAATTCAATACCCCGGAAATCATGCGCTCCAATCTCGCCGGTATCATTCTCAAAATGTTATCCCTGAACATGGGCGATATCCACAGCTTTCCTTTTATTGACAAACCTTCCCCCAGGGCCATCAAAAGCGGATTCAACCTGCTTTGGGAACTGGGAGCCATTGTGAAAAACACGGCCCGGACAAAGACTCATGGCCCCTGTCAGCTGACGGACAAGGGAAAATGGATGGCCATGTTGCCCATTGATCCGCGGGTAGCCCGCATGATTATTGAGGGATTACGGGAAGAATGTCTGCGAGAGGTCATGATTATCGCCTCTGCCCTTAGCGTTCAGGATCCCCGTGAGAGACCCGCAGAAAAGGAAAAAGAGGCGGACAGTCTCCATCGCCTCCTGCGCCATCCCCACTCGGATTTTCTGACCTTTCTCCATATCTGGCGTCTCTACGAAACGAACAAGGCCCTCCTCCAAAGCCAGAACAAGATGAGAAAATTCTGCAAAGCCCAGTTTCTGTCCTATCGGCGCATACGCGAATGGGTGGATATTTACCAGCAGATTAACGATATCCTCCAACAGTATCCTCTGTTCCGCGAAAATCTCCGCCCGCAGGAACAGACTACCCAGACCACGGAATCCTCCCAACCACTGACTTGGGATCCCCAACATCCTCTTTACGCCGCTATTCACAAATCAATCTTATCGGGTTATCTCTCCCACATTGCCCAGAAAAAGGAAAAAATGATTTTTAAGGCCACTCACGGGAAAAACGTCTTTATCTTCCCCGGTTCCGCCCTTTTTCAGAAAAGCGGCGACTGGATTGTCGCTGCCGAGTACGTGGAAACGACGAAACTTTATGCGCGCACCGCCGCCCGGATTAATCCTGATTGGCTGGAAAAATCAGGCGCTCACCTGTGCAAACGCACCTACTCCGATCCCCACTGGAGCAAATCCAAAGGCGAGGTCATGGCCTTCATGCAGATCAGCCTCTTCGGTTTGATCATTGCTGCCAAACGTCCGGTCGTCTATGGCAGGATTGATCCCGCCCTGTCACGGCAGCTTTTCATTGAGGCCCTCGTAAACAATGATGTGGCGCGTCCACTGCCATTTTTGACGCATAACCAGCAATTAATAAAAAATATCAAAGGCTATGAGGACAAAATGCGCCGCACCGATCTGCTGGCAAGTGAGGAAAAGCAGTATGACTTTTACCGCCATCGTCTGCCTCCCATGGCAAGCATGAAAGAATTGCAAAAATTCCTTCTGGAAAGCGGCGCGGACGAAATGCTGAGAATGACGGAGAAAGACCTGCTGGAGCAGGAAATAGACGGAGAGGCCATGGGAAAAAACTATCCCGATACGATCCAAAGGGATGGAATAACCTTCTCCCTGACTTACGCCTTTGAACCCGGCGCGCATCAGGATGGAGTCACGCTGAAAGTGCCCCTGAACGCCATAAAACACCTCCCTCACCATGGAACAAACATCGCCGTACCGGGATTGCAGGAAGAGGTGATTCATCATCTGCTGAAAAACCTGCCCAAAGAATACCGTAAGCAGCTTCAGCCCATAGGCGAAAAAATATCACCCCTGCTCCGGGAAATACCCGCCGAGACAAAAAACTTTTTCCACGATCTCCAATTCCGCATCAAAAACTTATGGAATGTTGATATTCCTTTGTCAGCCTGGTGTCCGGAAAAACTGCCCGATCACCTCCGTATCCGCTACGAGATTATTGACGCAGAAGGCAGCCGCATCTCCGCCAGCCGCGATATAGACGCCATCCGGAACCATGATTTTCATCAGCAGGAAAATCGTGCCTGGACAGAGGCGCAAGAAAAATGGGAAATGACAAATATCACATCCCTTACGCCGGATGAACTGCCTGAACGCATACCATTGATCGCCGGC
>JAITWQ010000068.1 GCA_031285215.1 Syntrophobacterales bacterium
AGAAAAGTGAAGACGTCATTGAGTTTACGGGAGATACGATTGGTGATTTTCTCAAGGCCATTGAAACCACCAAAGGGCAGAACTTATATGACCGCTTTGTCAGCGGTGATTCCGCCGTATCCGTCATTTGGCACAATCTTATTCACTTTGTGCAAAAGGACGAGTTGGGCAGAAAAGTTAGCGATGGCGATAAAATAGTTTTCCTGAGAAGAATTCCGGGCGGCGGCGGTTGAGGGTAAATAAGCTGTTATGCGCAATTTCGCATCTGATTTTTGAGACGCTGAAATAGAATGGCCGATTACCCGCGGCAAGCACCGGGGATTTGACCCGCAGAAATTAAAGATGACCTTCATTTTGTGAAGAAGGAACCATCTCGCCATGTTAGTGTAAATATTCAAATCATTATGGGGGACTTCATGCATCGTTTTTTTAAATATGGTATTTTTGAGTTGCTCTTTGTGACGGTTGTATTTTTTTTCTTCTTTATTTCCCCGGGAATAGCCATTGATAAAAATACCTACAAAAACCTGAAGACATTTAACGAAATTCTTAACATGGTAGAAAAAAACTATGTGGAAGACGTCAAACAGCAGGATTTGATTAATGGCGCCATTTCAGGCATGATGAAAACCCTTGACCCCCATAGCGCATTCATGACGGCCGATGAATATAAAGACCTGGAAGTGGAAACCAAGGGAAGTTTCGGCGGCATTGGTATTGAAATCACGATTCTTAAAGACGTTTTAACCGTTGTTTCCCCCATCGAAGACACACCTGCCTTTCATGCGGATGTGCAATCCGGAGATCAGATTATCAAAATTGATGGTCAGCCAACCAAAGATCTTTCCATACGGGAGGCGGTGAAAAAACTTCGCGGCGCGAAAGATACAAAAGTAACCATTACTATTATGCGGGAAAATCTCCCCAAACCCAAAGATATTACCCTGACGCGCAGCATCATTAAGATCGCCAGCGTCAGATCAAGGCTTTTGGACGACAGCATCGCTTATTGCCGGATCGCTAATTTCCAGGAGAAAACGGCGGAAGACCTCCGGCGGGCGATTAAAGAGCTAAGTACCAAAGAAAAACCCCTGAAAGGCATTATTCTTGATCTGCGCAATAATCCCGGCGGACTTCTTAATCAGGCGGTTGGAGTGGCGGATGTCTTTTTGCAGTCGGGAGTAATCGTTTCGACAAAAGGCCGGTCCGGCGCGATGAATACAATCATCGCCGCCAGCAATGACGGTAATGAGCCGTCCTGTCCTATTGTGGTTCTCGTAAACGAAGGATCCGCCAGCGCGTCGGAAATCGTGGCCGGCGCTCTCAGCGATAATGGACGTGCTGTTCTTTTGGGAACCAAAACCTTCGGTAAAGGTTCCGTGCAAACATTAATTCCTCTGGAAGATGGCGCTCTGAAACTAACAACGGCGCAGTATTACACGCCAAGCGGGAAATCCATCCAAGCGGAAGGTATTGTCCCCGATATTACCGTCAAATATATCAGGCCTGCGTCAGATACAGAAAACGAGCCGGAGGCGATACGCGAAAAAGACCTGAAAGGCCATATCAAATCAGAAAAGGAAAATGAGGCAAAACCCAAAGGCGCTGCTTCTCCGCAAACTAAAAAGGAAAAAGAAAAAGTGGATTTCGTTTTGGACAACCAGATTAAAGCCGCCTTGGATATGTTAAAAGGGTGGGATATTTTCATGAAAGGGAAAAGTAACTGAAAAGGCGCAGGAAACGCAGTAAAAAATTTAACAAAAAACGATTTTTTCTTTTTCTGCTCACGAGTATCGTTTTAACGATTTTGGCCCTTTTTGTTCTTAGTCTGTTGGAAAAAAAACAAGGTACGGCACCCTCGCCTCCACCAAAGGAACGTCAGGAAAGAAGGCCTGCGCCAGCAAAAAAAGACGCCCATGTCAAGGCGGAAAAAAAGAAGCCGGGCGTTCCCGGCGGAAAAGGCGAAGTATCGCCGCCGCCTGTTCCTCTGCCGCCGGAAAAGGGAAGGCCTTCTGTAAGCATCGCCATACTGATAGATGATATCGGCCAGAACATGGACGTTCTGGATGATCTTTTGACCATTAATGCTCCTTTAAGCTTTGCAATACTGCCTCATCAGCAGTATTCCCTTCAGGCAGCGGAAAAACTCCAGCGGCAGAAAAGAGAAATTCTTCTCCATCTTCCCATGGAACCCCACTCTTTTCCCCAAAGCAATCCCGGTAAAGGAGCGCTGTTCCTCCGCATGACAGACAAGGAAATACAGCAGCAGCTTAAAAATAACCTGCAAAGCGTACCCCATATTATCGGTGTAAATAACCACATGGGATCACGATTTACAGAGAATGAGGAAAAAATGTTTGTCGTCATGGAGGAGCTTAAAAAACAGGGGTTGTATTTTGTGGATAGCCGGACAAGCGGTCTTTCCAAGGCAAAAAAGGCGGCAGATCGCACGGGAATCCGTTTTATGGCGCGGAAAATTTTTATTGATAATGAACAGTCATATGAAACTTCTTTACAGAATATTATGCATGTGAAACAAGAAATTGCCAAAGGAGATCAGGAACCTGTTTTGCTGATCGGCCATCCGTACCCAACCACTGTGTCGTCTATTCGAGATGCCGTGCCTTTATTGCGTGAACAGGGAATTGAAATTGTTCCCATCACAAAAATAATTTCTCCATAGATGGTGACCCATGCGGAATAAGGGGAAAGAGATCATAAAAATAACCTGTACGGCATTTATCGTTATTGTCTTTTTTTCGCTGATGGCGGGTTGCACCCGGGAGCAGGTAAAAGTAGAAACGCCCTCAAACCAGACCAATCAGTCATCCTTTGATTTGTACTACCATTACTCTTTGGGCGTGCAATTGAAGATAAACAACGACTTGGATGGCGCAATCCGGGAGTATGAGAAGGCTATTCTCCTTGACCCCTTTTCGGAGGTTCTGACAAAAGAACTGGCGGAACTTTATTTTGATAAAGACGATTTTTCCAAAGCAATTGTTCTCTGTCAGAATTTTCTGAAGGAGAATAAAAACAACGTTGAAATACAGCTTATCCTTGGTGAACTTTATTTTAATACCAGGGATTACAAGAACGCCGTTACCACCTACCAATCCGTTTTGGAACTTGACCGCAAAAATACTACGGCTTACTTTTATCTGGGGTCAACCTATGCGGAAGCGAAAAGATACGATCTGGCCGCCATATCTCTGCGG
This sequence comes from Syntrophobacterales bacterium, assembly GCA_031285215.1. Taxonomy (GTDB): domain Bacteria; phylum Desulfobacterota; class Syntrophia; order Syntrophales; family JAAYKM01; genus JAAYKM01. Next base: position 3,219 of record JAITWQ010000068.1, read on the forward strand.
AAAATGATTGCCTTGGACCCTGAAAATCTTATGGGCAATTATTACTTGGCCCGCGTTTTAAAGATACAAAAAAAATACACCGAAGCGGAAGCAACGCTTAAAAAGGTTATCAGTCTGCATCCGGGATTTGACGCCCCCTGGATTGATCTTTGCGAAATCTATGAACTGCAGGACAATGTGAATCAGGCCATTGCTGCTTATCGCGATTATCTTAATATTTTCCCGGATAAACTCACCATCCGCGTTCGTCTGGGCGAACTTCTGATGCTGTTAAAACAAGATGAAGAAGCGGAGAAAGAATTTCTTACGGTTTTAAAACTGGACAGCGCAAACAGGGAAGCGCGTCATATTCTGGGAATTCTGTACCTGGGCCAGGAAAAGCATAACCATGCGGCAGAGCAATTTCTGAATATATTACAGAACACGCCCGCCGATATGAGGGCGGTCTTTTTTCTGGCAACTGTTTACGAAGGACAGGGTCACATGGATGACGCCTTAAAAGAATACCGCCGCATTCCACCGGCAGCGACATCATTCTTTTCCCAATCCCAGGTGCGCATTGCCATGATTCTCCATAAAAAAGGTGACACAGATGAAGCCAAACAAATCATACGACAGGCGATTCAGACGGATCAAAATGTCGCCTATTTCTATTCCATCCTCGCCCATTTCTATGAAGAGGGAAAAAACTATCCCCTCGCCGAGGCAGTGCTTAAAGATGGTCTTGTTGCTGTTACGGAAAAAGAAGATCTGCACTATCAGTTAGGCACCCTTTTCAGCAAAACGGAACGCGTTGATGAAAGTTTGCAGGAAATGAAAAAAATCCTCAAAGAAAATCCCAATCACGCTGACGCTCTTAATTTCATCGGATATACCTATGCGGAAATGGGAAAAAACCTGGACGAAGCGGAAAAAATTGTTAAAAAAGCCCTCCTGCTGCAACCTGAAAGCGGCTATATCATGGATAGCCTGGGATGGATCTATTTTAAACAGAATCGCTTTAACGAAGCGGTGAAATACCTTCAGAAAGCGGTAAAAATCACCCCAGACGCCATTATTTCCGAACATCTTGGAGATGCCTATCGGGCCCTTGGCCTTATGCAGGAGGCAATGGAGGCCTACAAACAGGCATTAGAGCTTGATCCCTCCGTGGAGGCGGTCAAAATCAAGATGGAAGAAATTTCACAGCAGTTACCGCCATGAGGTTTTCCCTCTTTTTCATCTCTCTCTTCTTTTTCATCCTTGCGGGATGCGGTGTTCCGAATAACGCGATAAAATTTACCCCTCCTGTTACGTCGCTTCCTGATCCAGCTTCATTGCAGGCGATGTGGAATCACGACAAAGTTCTTACCATGGTTGCGAAAGTATCCATGATTTCACCCGCGGAAAAATGGTTTTTTAAACTGGGAATCTCTGTTCAACTGCCTGACAAGCTGCGTGTGGAATATATTCCCATGTTTGGCCTTCCCGATTTCTTCCTCACCGTGAAGGGAGACCAATTTAAGGTTTTTCTGCCGAAAAAGCAGGAATTTATCATTGGCAAAGCAAGTCCGGAAAATCTGGCTCCCTTTCTTCCCATGTTATGGGGACCGGAAAAATGGATTGCCGTGCTTTTGGGGATTTATCCTGAAGAACCTCCCTATCCACGGCAGATAAGTTTTTTCCTTCCCAATGGGCAGCAGCAGGAAATACGCTATACATGGGGATGGCGGTTTGAAGACATGGAAATACCGGGAAATATTACCTTTAATGCAAACAACGACACTACCGTGTCCATTGACTATATTCACTTTAGCACACGAGAAAACACTGCTGACGATTTAGAGAGCGATCTGTTTGACCTTCCCATACCG
>JAITWQ010000120.1 GCA_031285215.1 Syntrophobacterales bacterium
AAGAAACAGCGGCTCCTGTTTGCGGAAAATCTGTCCGCAGACTGGTGGACCATGTTTGGTTCGGAAAAACTTAATGCCCTGATCCAACAGGGATTTGCGGAAAATCCTTCTCTGGGCAAGGCTCAGGCCGCAATCCGCCATGCCGAGGAAACCTTTTACGCGGCCCGGGGAGGGATTTTATTTCCCGCCATAGACGGTGCGGCATCGTTCACACGGCAAAAAACATCGGCCAGCGCCATGCCCGGTATGCCTGGCATGCTCTATAACCTTTACGGCGCGTCGGTGCACGTATCCTATACCCTTGACATCTTTGGCGGGGGACGGCGAAAGATGGAAAGCCTTCTGGCCCGTATCGAATATCAGCAATTCCAATATGAAGCGGCGTATATGATTCTCGCGGCCAATATTGTCACCATGGCCATCCAGGAGGCCGCCCTGCGGGAACAGATTGAAATCTCACATGAAATTATCGAACGCCTTGAAAAGCAACTGCAACTGGTCAGGCGGCAGTTCGACCTTGGCGCTGTTCCTTTTACCGCCGTATTGAATCAGCAAACAGAGCTGGCCTTGGCTAAAGCCGCCCTTCCCGCATTGGAAAAAGGGCTTTCCCTGACCCGCCATGCCCTCTACGCCCTCTTGGGCAAAACACCGGGAGAGGGAAATCTGCCCGTGTTTTCCTTGGACGAACTGGCATTACCGGAAGAACTTCCCGTCAGTCTTCCCTCCGATCTTGCCCGGCAGCGTCCGGATGTCCGTGCTGCGGAAGCTCTTCTCCATCAGGCTTGCGCTGAGGTAGGGGTTGCAACGGCAAATCTCTATCCACAGTTTACCTTGTCGGGGAGCTACGGCCACCAGTCACAAACCGCCGCGAATCTCTTTGACGGACCCACTGTGGTATGGAACATCGGCGCCGGTCTTCTCCAGCCCATCTTTCATGGCGGCTCCCTGACTGCCGCACGGCGGGCGGCCATCGCCGCCTACGATGAGGCCGCCGCGAACTACCGCCAGACGGTGCTGTCCGCCTTCCAAAATGTGGCCGATGCACTGCGCTCTCTGGAAGCGGATACCCATACTTTAAGAGCGCAGACAGAGGCCGTGGCCGCCGCAAAAAACGCTCTGGATATTGCCGAAAAACAGTTCCAGCTGGGCGCTGTCAGCTACCTGGACATTCTGACAGCTCAGCGCAATTATAAAGCAACCAGGCTCGTTCTGATTGAGGCGCAGGCCCTCCGCTACGCCGATACGGCAGCTCTTTTCCTTTCTTTAGGGGGCGGCTGGTGGAACAAGGCAAACACGGGGCAGGAAGATACAAAACAGGAAAATACGGAGCAAGAAAACAGGGAACAGGAAAATAACGAGCCTCCGGAATAATTTGTGAAGAAACTGCGCCAAATAAATCCTTGATTTACAAAGAGGGTTAAACGAGGGGAACAGCAACACAGGGAAAAACCAAGATTCATCGTCTTACGGCGGTGGTTGTTAGAGGAGAATAGAATGACAAAACGAATGATAATCATGTTGGTCCTGATCGGCCTCCTTTTAGGGGGCGTATTCGGATTCAAGGCATTCGTCGCCCAGATGATGAAAAAAGGCATTGCTGCCCAGGCCTCGCCTCCCCAGACCGTCTCGGTCGCCCAGGCGGAGATAAAGGAATGGCAGCCCCAGATAGACGCCGTCGGTTCTCTCAAGGCATCCCGGGGCGCTGATCTGACCTCCGAGGTGACGGGTGTCGTCTCCAAAATCCATTTCCAATCGGGAAGCATTGCCAAAGCGGGGAAACTGCTCATTGAAATTGATTCTCAGGCAGACATGGCACGCCTCCAGGTTTTAAAGGCCGCTTTAGAACTGGCAAAGAAAACATACGCCCGTAACCAGGAGCAGTTTAAGGAACATGCGGTCAGCCAGGCTACCCTTGACGCCAATCTGGCCGATCTGAAGAGTACGGAGGCACAGGTGGCGGAACAGCAGGCCATTCTGAATAAGAAAAACATCCGCGCCCCATTCGACGGCCGCCTCGGTATTCGTCATGTCAGCCCGGGGCAATATCTCAGTCCGGGTGTAAAAATTGTTACCATTCAAGCCCTCGATACCATTTTCTTTGATTTCACCCTTCCTCAGCAGGATATTGGCAATATCCGCAAGGGACAGGCGATAACCGTCAAAGTTGACGCCTTCCCGGAACAAACATTTAACGGTGTCATATCCGCCATTGAACCAAAAATCGAAGAAAAAACCCGCAATGTGGGAGTTCGTGCGTCCATGGAAAATGCACAGCAGAAGCTCCTGCCGGGCATGTTCGCCACGGCCCGGATCGCCACCGGCAAGCCGCAGAAGCATATCACTGTTCCCCAAACAGCCATCGTTTTCAATCCTTACGGCAACGTAGTATTTATCGTTGGAGAGAGTGAGGAGCAAAAAGACGCCGAAGGAAAACCGGCACTTACGGTAATGCAGAGGCTAGTCAAAACCGGCGCCGCCAGGGGAAACGAAATATCCGTTCTGGAAGGCCTGCAGGATGGGGATACGATTGTAACGTCCGGCCAGATCAAACTGCAGAACGGCACCCGCATCAACATAAACAACGACATTCAGCCATCGGATAATCCCAATCCGGAACTGCGGGACGATTAAGAGGAGACTTTCTTTCATGGGGAAAAGTTTTACCGACATCTTCATTCACCGTCCTGTTCTGGCTTCCGTGATCAGTATCCTGATATTCGCTCTGGGAATACGATCCATGGGGCTTCTGCCTGTTTTGCAATATCCCCGCACGGAAAACGCCGTCGTTACCGTAATGACAATTTATACCGGAGCCGATGCGAATCTGGTCGCCGGATTTATTACGACGCCCCTGGAAAACTCCATCGCTCAGGCCGAAGGCATTGATTACATGACCTCGTCCAGCACCCAGGGACGCAGTACAATTACCATCAATATCCGCCTGAACTATGATTCGGGAAAGGCGCTGACGGAAATAACCACCCGGGTCAACGCGGTCATCAATAAACTGCCCCCCGACTCTCAACAACCCGTTATCAGCGTGGAAGTCGGCGAAACCATCCCCGCCATGTTCATCGCCTTCGACAGCGGCGTGTTAGCCTCCAACAGCGTAACCGATTATCTGGTCCGCATCGTCCAGCCGGAATTACAGGCCGTTGCCGGCGTACAAACCGCCGAAATCCTGGGAGGGAAACTTTTTGCCCTCCGCGCCTGGCTGAATCCGGAAAAACTGGCGGCATATCACTTAACGGCGGCGGACGTATGGGCCGCCCTGGGAAAGAATAACTTTCTCGCCGCTCTGGGAACGACAAAAAGCGAGATGGTGCAGGTCAACCTTACTGCTTCCACCAATATCGTTTCCCTGGACGAATTTCGTGATCTTATCATTGCTACGGGAGAAAACGGGGCGCAAATCCGCCTGAAAGACATCGCCATGGTTTCTTTGGGTTCGGAAGACTATGACAGCCAGGTTTATACAAGCGGCAAGGAAGCCGTTTTTATCGGTATTAAAGTCGCCCCTTCCGCCAATCTCCTTTCCGTGATCAAACAGGTTCATGTTACCTTTAAACAGATAACGGCGCAGCTGCCGGAGGGAATTAACGGCTACATCGCCTACGACGCCACAAAGTTCGTGAACAGCTCCATTCGTGAAGTTGTGCAGACCCTTATTGAGGCTCTGGTGATTGTTATCCTCGTCGTTTTCCTGTTTCTGGGATCACTGCGCTCCGTCATTATTCCTATTGTGGCCATTCCCCTGTCATTGGTCGGCGCTTTTACCTTCATGCTGGTGTTTGGCTTTTCCATCAACCTCCTGACCCTCCTTGCCCTTGTGCTGGCCGTGGGCCTTGTTGTTGATGACGCGATCATTATCGTGGAAAACGTAAACCGCCACCTCGAGTCAGGAAAAAAACCCACGGAAGCAGCCATTATCGCGGCGCGCGAGCTGGCCAACCCCATTATTGCCATGACGGTTGTCCTCATTGCCGTATATATTCCCGTGGGATTCATGGGCGGCCTGACAGGCGCTCTCTTCACTGAATTCGCCTTTACTCTGGTGGGCGCAGTCACCATATCCGGCGTCGTGGCCTTAACCCTTTCGCCCATGATGTGCGCTAAAATGTTCAAGCCCCACGATACGTCCGCCAGGGGATGGCAGGCCAAGCTTGTCCAATACCTGGACCATAAGTTCAAACGATTAAGCGACGCCTATGGGAAATATCTCCACGGCTCCCTGAATTACATTCCCGTTACCGTTGTTTTTGCCGCCGTCATTTTTTTCAGCCTTTATTTCCTCTATACGGGGGCGCAATCGGAGCTGTCCCCACAGGAAGATCAGGGCGTTATTCTTGTTTCCTCCAGTGCCGCGCCTAATTCAACGCCTCAGCAAAGAAAAGCGCCTTTGAGGGCGGTGCATGAAATATTCGTCTCCCATCCGGAAACGGAACATGTCTTCCAGGTTGACGTACCGGGAATGAATTTTTCCGGGATGGCCCTGATTCCCTGGAGCCAGCGCAAGAAAACGACGGATGACCTGCAGCCGCTTATCCAAAAAGAGATAAACAATATTGCCGGCTTCAACTCCGTCGCCTTTCAGCCCCCGTCATTGCCGGGCGCTCGGGGCTTACCCGTTCAGTTTGTCATCAAAACAACGGAACCTTTTGAACGTCTGAACGAAATCACGGAGACCTTCCTTAAGGAAGCACAAAAGAGCGGTCTCTTTATCTTCATTGATTCCGACCTCAAATATAACTTGCCCGAATCGCGGCTGGTTATTGACCGGGATATGGCCTCCCAGCTGGGCCTGACGATGAGCGACATCGGCAGCAGTATGGCGTCCATGTTATCCGGCGGCTATGTCAACTACTTCAGTTTTTCCGGACGCTCCTACAAGGTAATCCCCCAGGTACAGCAGCACTACAGGCAAAACACGGATCAGCTGACAAACTACTACATTCGTACCGGCAGCGGCGACCTTATTCCCATGTCCACCTTTGCCTATATTGAGAATAAAACCGTTCCCCAATCACTGAATCATTTTCAGCAGATGAACGCTTCCA
>JAITWQ010000140.1 GCA_031285215.1 Syntrophobacterales bacterium
CTCTGCCTGGTGATGTTATGAAACCGAGGGAAAAAACTTGACTTTGTTACAGGGCTGATTGTAAACCCAATCTTGGTTGTACCTTTATAATCAAATGAGATGAGGATGTTATGGGATCAGAAAAACGGTTTTGCTCCATTTGTGCCTGGCGGGGAACGTGCCAGAAAAAATACAGCATTACGACGAACGCCATGGGAAATGTTAATTGCCCCGATTATTCCAGAGATATGGCTATCAAAGATCATGATATTGACGAGGCTGAACGGCTGTATCAAACACAGCAGTAATGCTGATGGGGATGCAAATTTTTTATTCTTCTGCGCTGCCGGAGATGTGACTTGCGGAAGAAATCCCTGAGAGATGTGGCAAGTAATGTTGGAGCGTTGCTTGCCGTTTTTTTATGGAAAGGATGGGGTTGTGATTGGTTCGCTGCGTAAGCAAATCGCTCAGTTAATTGCCAACGCTCTGGAAAAATGCGCCATTGGCGATTTCTCGCGGGAGAATCTTCCTTTTATCGAAGTGGAAGAGACGAAAGAAAAAATCCACGGAGATTATGCTACCAACGTAGCCATGGTGCTGGCGTCAAAACTTAAAATGCCGCCCCGCAAGATTGCCGCGTCAATTTGCGATCAATTTGACGGAGCAGGTGTTGTTGAACGGGTAGAAATAGCAGGACCGGGCTTTATTAATTTTTTCGTTGATAAAAATATCTGGCCTCGTTTTTTGGAGGATGTTGACTCCATGGGGGTAAATTATGGAACCGGTAATGGGGGGCAGGGGCAGAAAATCCAGATTGAATTTGTCAGCGCCAATCCTACGGGTCCCCTTCACATCGGTCACGCCCGGGGAGCGGTTGTTGGCGATGTGATCGCGCGCTTGCTTACCGCTTGCGGTTATCAGGTTTCCAAAGAGTATTATATCAATGACGCCGGCAATCAGATGAACAATTTAGGCCGGTCGGTTTATTTTCGGCTGCAAGAGTTATCAGGAGAAAAGGTGGATTTCCCTCAAAACTGTTATCAGGGGGCATATATTCGTGATCTGGCGCAGGATTTTTTGCGGGAACGAGGGTCTGCCTATGTTAACAAAAGCGAGGGAGAACTTATTCCGGAGCTGACCCGCTATGCAAGTCAGATAATTTTAGCGGAGATAAAAGAAGACCTCCGTATGTTTGGCGTTACCTTTGATTGTTATTTCAGCGAGCAGACGCTGCATGAAAACAATGGTGTGATGGCCCTCCTGCAGGAATTGGAAGAAGCGGGTTTTGTCTATCGGGAGGATGGTACAAAATGGTTTAAAACAACTCTTTTCGGCGATGAAAAAGATCGCGTTGTCGTTCGCCAAAACGGTGAGCCGACATATTTTGCCGCCGACATTGCCTATCATAAGGATAAGTTTGCCAGAGGATATAAAACGGTTATTGACGTATGGGGCGCGGATCATCATGGTTATATCCCCCGGATGCAGGCCTGTGTCCAGGCGCTGGGATTCGCCAAAGACGCTATAAAGATTGTCCTTGTTCAGTTGGTCAATCTCCTGCGCGATGGTCAGCCTGTTGCCATGTCAACGCGGGCGGGCCAGTTTGATACGTTGCGCCAGGTTATTGATGAAGTGGGAACGGATGCGGCAAGGTACAATTTTTTAATGAGGCGCTCCGACAGCCATCTTGATTTTGATCTTGAGCTGGCCAAGAAGCAGTCAAATGAAAATCCCGTTTATTATGTCCAGTATGCCCACGCCAGAATTTGCAGTATTTTACGCCTTGCCGCCGAAAAGGGATGCCATCTTCCGCGCTACTCTGAAGTAAATGCCAGGTATCTGACCATGCCGGATGAGATTGATTTGATTAAAATAGTATCCTCTTTTCCCGAACTGGTGGAAGACGCGGCGGCGGCGCTTGAACCCCACCGGCTGACATTTTACGCAAATGATCTTGCGGGTCAGTTTCACAGCTATTACAATAAGAATAAGGTGATTGCGGAAGATCAGCCCCAAAGTGAGGCGCGGTTATTTTTAATTAAGGCTGTACAGGTGGTTTTGGCGAATGTTCTTCGCCTGTTAGGTGTTTCTGCTCCGGAAAAAATGTGATCAGGATTCAGATTTTTAAAAGACGGATTGATATATTCATGCTTCTTGTGAAGCAACGGGATCATGGCTTCGGAAAATAAACGTCACTTTGAAGTGCGGTTGAGAAAACTGGGAATACTTACGCTGGTGTGCAGTATGGCCGGTTTACTGTTCGTGTTTTTTCTTTTCGGTATTGTTGTGGGAAATAATCTGGAAACTTATCCGGAAAAGATTTCGCGGCAGTGGCCTGCGCAATTTTTGCAGTGGTGCGGTTTGTTAGAATATGACAAGATAACTCCCGTTGCTGTGGAAAAACATGAGGAAAGGCAGCAGGGTATTCGGGAGGTGGAAGTTGTTCCCGATGTTGTTGTGCCTCATGCCCAACCGGATCAGGAAGAGCCGCTTCCACCCGTTCAGGAAAAACCGCCTCCGGTTCGGGAAAAGCCGACTCCGCAGAAAGATGTCCCCCCGCAGGTGAAACCGAAGGCCGCCGCGCCGCCGCCGGCGCCTTCGGCGAAAAAGATTGAGGAAATATTGAAGGACGATGGGAAAAAGAATTCGGGAAAGAAATATTTAGTTCAGGTTACGTCACACAAGGATAAGAAGATTGCGGAAGAAGTTGTCGCCAAAATTGCCAAGATTGGATTCAAAGCGCAGATTTCCAGGGTTGATTTGCAGGAAAAAGGAATATGGTATCGCGTTACAGTGCCGGCCATGAAGGGTCAGAAAGAGGCCGAAGAGGCCGCGCAAAAAATTGA
>JAITWQ010000161.1 GCA_031285215.1 Syntrophobacterales bacterium
CAATTGCACGATACCCCTGTACGCATCCAGGCCATTATTGACGCGGCCATTGCGGGAGTCTATGACCTGGCGGCGAGAGACAAAAAAACTTACCAGGAAAGCCTCTCCCGGGGTGAAGAGATCTTTCTCCCTTACGCAGCGGAGTTGCTGCAAGGAATAGCAAAAATCATGGACGTATGGCAGACAGTCCAACAATTAATCGGCAAATTGCGGGCACTTAACAAATCCCACCCTGAGATTCTTTCCTATCTGCATGTCAGGGAAAATGATCTGCATTCCCTTTTGCCGCCCCTTTTTTTGCTGTCAACGCCCAAGGAAGATTTTCCCAACCTAATTCGTGCTTTGCAAGCCCTTTGTATCCGCATGGAACGAGGGGTACTTGATCTTCCCAAAGACCGGGCAAAAGAAGAAAAAATCGCGCCGTTCAGCCAAAGTTACCTTTGTTTCAGCCAGAATATTTCTCCCCTCGCCTCACCGGAAAAAAAGAAGGCCATCGTTCAGCTGGCACAGATGATCCGCGAGTGGCAAATTTCCGTATTTGCGCCGGAGCTGAAAACGGCCATCCCCGTCTCCCCAAAACGGCTCACGGAAAAGATAAGGGAGATTGAAGGAATGTGAGAAATCTCCCCGCACAGCAAAAAACGCCATAAGGTTGGAAAGACAGCCGGGACCGCCAAATATTACGGCTTGTCAACCCTGATCGTTACGCCGGCTTTCAGAGTTGAACCCGACAGCTTGTTTATTCTTTTCAGCTCATCAACGGAAATGCCAAATCTTTGCGATATGGAAAACAGGGTGTCTCCCTTTTTTACCAGATATTGCTTCGGCTTCTTTCCGCCGGCTGCCGCTTTCGCGTTTCCTTGTGCAGTTTTCACGGCGGGAGAAGAATTTGCTTTTCCCGGTGACACGGGAATAAGAAGAACCTGACCTCTTTTAATGGCAGCCTTATGCGACAGGCGGTTGACATCTCGAATCGCCCCAACGGAGGTGCCGTACATTCTGGCAATGGAGGCAAAGGTCTGACCCTTGGCGACCTTATGCCTGGCATAGCGTATTCTCCGCGGGTCTTCCGCAGGCGACGGCTCCCACGTGGGAATCTCATCCAGTACCGCAGCTAACACCCCTTCGTCGCCAAGGGGAACTTTCAGATCATATTCCCTGTCGGGGGTAGCTTTCAGCCGCAGTTCCGCGTTCAGAATATTTAACACATCTTCCGATATCTGCAATCTTGCGGCAATATCGGCAAGGCTTATACTCCTGTTTGTCCTGACCACGCCGTAGGGGTAAAGCGCCTCCGACGGAGGATTTGTTTTCAGGGTCATGCCGTATTTCTGCGGATCGCGGACAATATGAATGGTGGCCAGAAAGCGCGGCACATAACGGGCCGTCTCATTGGGAAGTCTGCGGTAGAGATCCCAGAAATGGTCCAGATAGTTGATATGCTGGCCGGAAATAACCTTTAAAACACGCCCTTCACCGCAATTATAGGCAGCCAGAACGGTCAGCCAATCGCCAAACATCTGGTGCAGATCTCTCATATAGCTGATGGCTCCCCGCGTCGCCTTTTCGCTGTCCATGCGTTCGTCAATCCATTCGTCGCGGTTCAGGCCGTACTGATACCCCGTGGAAGGGATAAACTGCCACAGTCCCAAAGCCCGCGCATGGGAAAGGGCGGTGCTTTTAAAACCGCTCTCTACCAGAGGCAGCCAGGAAAGCTCTTCGGGAAGGCCCGCCTTTTTTAATTCGGCCACGATCATAGGGCGAAATAATCCCGACCTCCTGTAGGACGCCAGAAAAAACTCCCTTTCCCTCGTCTGGAAGAGGCGAATTTCCCTCGCCACATCATCATTCATGACCAGGGGGATTTCGCTGTATTTGCCGTCCGTTTTGGTTTGCATTGACGAATAAACGGCAAGAATCCTTTTAGAAATAAGTAAGCGCAGATCATCTTTTTCCCGGGCGATGACGGTATCGCCATTTGTGTTCAAAACCAACTCATAAGCCTGATCCAAAAACTTAACCGCCCCTTCAACATCTCCCTTTTTCCACCGGGCCTGGGATTCATCCAGAAAGGACAAGGCTCTTTCCATCATGTCCTGGGAGATATTTTCGTCATCTTCCACCACAGCTTCTGTCCCCGCATTCATGTCTTCCTCAGGCAATACCGCCAGGCTGCGCTTCTGCGAACCTTTATCCGCTTCCTGAACGGGCGTGGAAGAACCGCCAAAAAGTCTCTGGAAAAATCCTTTTTCCGCAAAGGCAACATGGGGGCTCATCAGAAAAAACACTGTACAAACTACTATTCGTATAAAATTTTCTTTATTCATATTTTGTCCTTATTTTATTTGAGGAAATCTGGATGCTGCGCTTTACTATTCATACGCATACAGGCTCCGCTTATAACACAAAAAAAAGCCCCAGGGAACAACTTTTACCACTTTTCACAAAAAACATATATATCATATTGTTTTTACTGCCTTTTTCGCACGCGCTAACAAGTAAAAATGAAAGACGACAAAGAAAGTCTTGACAAAAAAACAGTTCACTGTCAGCATCAAAAAAGTATCTGGTGCCTCCGTACCACCCCAAAAGCATATCATTCATTGACAAGAAACCGTTTTCCCTGTATGGGAAGTGCTTTTTTATTATCCCTTTCCTTGGGATCGCTTAGAGAAAGATCATCGTAAAATGAACGACCTGCCCATTCCCCCGCAAATAATATCTTTGTTTCAAGAGCATGATAAGGGGCTTTCCCCCGCTTCCGGCGAGGAAGCCATGACGACGAAACCTTACATTCTGATCGTTGATGAAGGCGGATATATTCTCCACTGCAACAAAATGGCCATGGAAAAAAACCGCCTCTCCCCCAGCGCCATCATCGGTTCATCTCTGCATACATTTTTTCATCACGCCTGCAACGACATGAATTGTTCCTTAATTCCGGCATGGCAGGAAGGATACAAGGCCCTCAAACGGAATGAATCTTACGAATGCGTCATTTTTGATACGCTTTATAACCGTCACCTGCGCATCGAATTCAGCCCCATAACCATGCAGAACGCTCCATGGCAGACAAATGAAGATCCCTTTGCCATGGTTCTCATTGAAAATCTTAAACATTCCCAATCCCTTGATGATCAGCTGGCATTGGCAATGGCGGAACGCAACCTTCTTCTTGAAGCCACCCCCCACATTCTCATGAGAATCAGCACCAAAGGAATGATCCTTGATTGGTCCGTTCAGCTTCTTGACGAAGAAAATTTACCTTTGCGCCTGGAAAAGGGTAATTTTATTCACTATATTTTCCCCGTCACCGTTCTTGACAAGATACTTTCCGCCATAAATCAGTGCGTCGAAACAAATCAGATCGTAAAAACGAAATTTTCCCTTCCCTCGCCCCACGGAAACTTTCTCTTTGACGCCAGCCTTCTTCTTTCGGAAAATAACGAAATCATCATGCTCTGCCGCGATATTACGGAAAAAATCCGTCTGGAAAACATCGCCGAATCCGTGCAGCTAATGAGCAATATCGGGTACATTTTCTCCGGAATCCGCCATGAAATAGGCAACCCTATCAACTCCATCAAAATGACCATGAGCGTTCTGAAAAATAACATCCGCCGTTATTCTCAGGACAAGATTCTCGAATACGCCGACCGTGTTCTCAATGAAATTCATCGCGTTGAATATCT
>JAITWQ010000179.1 GCA_031285215.1 Syntrophobacterales bacterium
CCGCCATCCTTTAACGGACAAGGAAAGCCTCCTGATCCTGGCTCCTTTTGTGACGCTGGACGCCGGTACGGGATGTGTTCATATCGCCCCCGGTCACGGCCAGGAAGACTACGATATCGGGATGAAGTATGGTCTGGAAAATTACGCTCCCGTTGATGTGGACGGAAATTTTACGGATGATGTGGAGTTCTTTGCCGGTCAGTTTGTCTTTGACGCCAACGACGGCGTCATCGCTAAATTGCAGGAAAGGAACGCCCTGATGGGTTCCGTTATGCTGGAACACTCATACCCCCACTGCTGGCGATGCAAACAACCCATTATCTTCCGCTCCACGGAACAGTGGTTTATTTCCATGGACAAGACCGGCCTTCGGGAAAAGGCTCTGGACGCGGTGAAGGAGGTCAGATGGATTCCCTCATGGGGACGTGACCGCATGTTCGGAATGATCGAAAATCGCCCGGACTGGTGTATTTCGCGCCAGCGCCTGTGGGGTGTTCCCATTACCATCTTCTATTGCGAGCGCTGCGATCAGGAACTTCTCACCCGGGAACTGCTGGATAACGTGGTTTCCCTTGTCCGGCAGCATGGGGCCGATGTGTGGTTTGAAAGGGAAGCCGCTGATCTGGTACTTCCCGGAACGGCATGTCCTGCCTGCGGCCATGACCGCTTCCGCAAAGACAGTAATATTCTTGACGTCTGGTTTGATTCCGGGGTGAGTCACGCCGCCGTTCTGGAAAAAAGGCCGGAGCTTTCCAGCCCTTCTGACTTATATCTGGAAGGCAACGATCAGTTCCGCGGCTGGTTTCAATCCTCATTGCTGACCAGTATCGGCGTCAGAGGCCGTGCCCCTTACGGAAGCGTGCTGACCCATGGCTTTTTTGTGGATGGAGAGGGGAAAAAGATGTCCAAATCCCTCGGTAATGTGATCAGCTCCGAGGAGATTATCGAAAAATACGGCGCGGAAATTCTTCGCCTCTGGCTTGCCTCAGAGGATTACACGGAAGATATTCGTGTTTCCGAAGAGATTTTAAAACGTCTGGTTGACGCCTACCGGCGTATCCGTAACACGGGACGGTACATTCTGGGAAATCTGGACGGTTTTGATCCGCGCCGTGATTTGCTGCCCTGCGAAGAATTGCTGGAAATGGACAGATGGGCATTGCACCGCCTTCAGGAAGTGATTGGCCGGGTTCGCGACGCCTACGACGCTTTTCAGTTTCACGCCGTCTATTATACCCTCTATAATTTCTGCGCCGTTGATCTGAGCGCTCTCTATCTCGACGTTCTCAAGGATCGTCTTTACACATCGGAAGCAGCATCCGTAGCGAGATTGTCCGCCCAGACGGTCATGTATCACATCCTCGATGCCCTGGTGAAACTGATTGCCCCCATCCTCACCTTTACGGCCGAGGAAATCTGGCTGGCCATGCCTGATTATGAGGGGAAAGAGCAAAGCGTTCATTTCACACAGTTTCCACAAGTGGAAGAAAAATGGATGAATGAAGAGCTTGCCCAGCGCTGGCGCACCATGATTACCCTGAAGGGGGAAATAGCAAAAGTTATAGAGACGGCTCGCCAGGCCAAAGTCATCGGTCATTCTCTGGATGTTTCCGTGGGCCTTTTCCTGCCTCCGGCCATTGCTCAGGAATTGGCAGGAGCCGAAGAGGAGATGCGCGCCCTTTTGATCGTGTCGCAGTTAAAATTTCTTGATCAGGATCAATTGGTTAATCCCGTTTCCAGCGATGCGGTGGAAGGATTGCAGATTTGCGTAACCAAGGCGGAAGGGGAAAAATGTCAGCGCTGCTGGATTTACAGTGTTACCGTAGGCGAAAACACTGAACACCCGGCTATTTGCCGCAAATGCGCCGAGACGGTCGCCAAAGTGGGTTAGCCATGAAAAAATATGGATTTTTCCTCATTACCATCTTGGTGATTTTTACCATGGATCAACTGACCAAATGGTGGGTCGTTGATTCCATGTCACTTCATGAATCCATACCTGTTCTGGAGGGGTTCTTCCATCTGACTTATGTCAGAAATCCCGGTGCGGCTTTTGGTTTTCTGGCGGGAATGGATCCTCTTTTCCGCAGTATATTTTTTATTTCCGCCAATATTATGGCCATGGGGTTAATTCTCTTTTATCTGTTTAAGACGGATCAGCGTTCTTCCCTGCTCATTTTGGGGCTGTCCCTGATTATGGCCGGGGCCTTGGGAAATCTTATGGATCGCCTTCGTTTTGGCGAAGTGGTGGATTTTCTGGATTTCTTTTTGGGCAGCTGGCACTGGCCTGCCTTCAATGTCGCCGATGCCGCCATTACAACAGGCGCTTTGCTCCTTATCCGGGAAATTTTGCGGGCGGATAAAAAGAGCAAGGAGGAGGAGACCACGCAAGCCGCCTTGTGAGAGGCGGCCAGGCAGGTGTTTTTATTTCCCTCACTTAAAGGATGGGAGGCTTTTCTCTGCCAGCGCAGTTTTGCTGCCCCCTCGTTTCTCGTCTGTTATCTGCGTCATTGCGGCCTGATCTTCCATCTTCCGGTGTTTTTGCGGTTTGCTTTCCGACGCAGCGGCTGCGTCAGGCGATGAAATAGCCCAGACGGGCCGACACCTTCTGCATCAGGCTGTCCAAAAGGGTCGTATCCATATCACCATGATAGCGGGATGAGGAAGGATCGCCGCAGTTGATACTGCCCATCACCGTGCGATTAAAAGTCAGGGGGCAGATGGCAAAAGACTTGATGAAATATTTGGTATTGCCCGGCAGAAGACGAAAGAAAGGGGTGATATCCGTATTGATCAAAACAGGAGCGATTGCCGGGCCGATAATTTCGCTAAACGCCTCCCGCTCTATCAGATTGAGACGCTCTTCCAGATAGGACGACAGCATCAATTCCTTTTTCAAAAAGGACGCAGACGGCTCGTCAATAAGGGTCATCCAGACAAAGGGGATGTTAAATTCCCCTCCCATTTTCCGGAGAAGATTTTCGCAAAGCTCTGTTACAGTGTGACACTGGAAAAGGTCCTTTTCGACTGCTTGGAATCGCTTACTGATTTCATCATTGGCTCTTTTAATTTCCTGGGGATTGGACATGAACGGACTCCTCTACTCTTCATAAAATTCTGCATACAAAACCGTATGATCCGACGGCCTTTCCGCCTGCCGGGGTTCAAGATCAATGTCGCAGGAACGCGACAAACGATACAGGGGATCGGCAGCCAAAATATGATCAATACGCCACCCCAAACCTCGCGCCTTAGTATTGGCGCGGTAATCATAGAAGGTGTACTGCTTTTCCTCGCCGGGATGATGCTTGCGAAAGACATCTTTTAATCCCCAGGCGCAGACCTGTTCATAGGCCGACCATACGTCCGGGTTAAAACAGACGTGTCCCAACAGACGCTTGGGATCATAGACGTCAATTGCCTCCGGGGCCACGTTCAAATCGCCGCACCAGATAAGACGATCCGTGGAACTCCACGTTCTGCGGATGAATTGCCCCAGCCGGGCAAACCAGTTCAGCTTATAGGTAAAATGTTCCGAATCCCGGTCGCGTCCCTGGGGAACGTAGGTGTTCAGGACAAACAGATCACCGAAACGAACATAAAGCAGCCGGTCGTCATCGGGAGATTCCCCGTCAGGCAGGCCATAACAGACATCATCCGGTTTCCGGAAGGAGGCGATGGCTACGCCGTTGTACTGTTTACGCCCGCGAAAGGAGACATGGTAGCCTCGCTCAAGAAAAACGTCCACGGGAAATTTACTGTCCTCCACCTTGGTCTCCTGCATGCAAAGGACATGGGGAGAATGTTTCTCCAACCAAGGTAAAATGAGATGGAGACGAGAACGAATTGAATTGACGTTATAAG
>JAITWQ010000201.1 GCA_031285215.1 Syntrophobacterales bacterium
AGTGAGTGGGAATGACTGCAATAATTTTACTTTTCAATGATTGTGTTACCCAATCAATCAGTTTGCAAGAAGTTTCATTGTCTGCCGGTGTATCGAAAATTATGGCTTCATTATCTTTAACGACAATCATTCCGTTGCAAGAAACTTTTCCGAAGCCCTCGGAATCAAGAAATGAAATATGCTGATACACGTACTCTGAAATCTGATTGATTAACAGTGTCTCGGACTTATATACTTCTCTCTCTGTTTTCGTTTCTTTGCTGCATAAACTGTCAATTTGTGCATTTGAGTTTACACAACTAAATGCTGTCAAAAGTATTATCAAAATTTTTGTCGTCATCATTCGCACTGAATTTTCTGCGGGCTACTGCCACCATTACGCCAAACCGCCTTGTTGTGCGCAGGCATTCTTTTCAAAATTTTACTGCTCGTCTTTTCATTTCATGTTCCCAATGTCCAAAGTAAGCATGGTTATTTTCTTCTAATTTTCTCATAATACTTTTTACTTGCTCAATAATGCTTAATGGCAAATCATAAAAATCTTTATCAATTTGTGTTGAACGACAAAAGTCCAAATCACAATTCTGATGGCGAATCGCATATTTTTTACCTTTATAGTAAATCAGAATTTTGACACGATACTTCTCTAAATCCTCATAACTTGCTCCATATACTATTATTGGTTCAACTAATCCGTCTTTATCAATATCTGTAAACTGACAATACTTTGTCCAAAACCAAATCGAAGGCTCGCCTTCTACTACTGCATCATTGATTTCTATCACTTTCTCCAATTGATTATCGACAAGTTTGAAATGAAATGCTTTTATGTTTCGACATATTGTATCTCCGTCTGCAATTCCATCAAATCTTTCGGTAAAAGCCATTAAATAATTTCCTGACTTATCACTGTACGAACATACTCGTCGAATTGGATATTGAATGTTGAATTTTGTCTTTACACTATCAGGAAACAATAGTTTTATTTCTTCCTTAGAAAGAATCTTGTCTAAACTATTTTCTTGTCCTAAAACTATGTGATTAATAGAAAGAAACAATAAAATAGTTACAATAATTTTCATTTGTTTTAATTTTGTCATAACGTCGTTTTTATTAAATTTAATCTTCTGAATCTTATCATGTTCTCGTGCGTTGCCCACTGCTTGCCGCTAACGTCCAAGCGGCTTGGCGTAGTGGCGGCTTCCACTGAACTTCACGTGGAAGACAAACTTCCAAACTTTCTGCGGGCTACTGCCGCCATTACGCCAAACCGCCAAATTCGTTGCTCACTTTCATATTCATTTGGTGGTCAATGAGCCACATTGCCACTTCTGCAATTCGGACGGGAAATTATTCGTATTCAATGCCGTAAATTTGGTCAACGTCAATAAAACTTTCGCCTGTTTTATTTAATGTTCGCAACACTTCCAATTCGAGCAAACGCAACTCGCGGTAGGTGATTACCAAAAAATTACCACAGCCGCAGGCTGGGTCTAAAAAACGGAGGACGCTCAATTTTTTGTGAAATTCTTTCAACAAGGGGGCACGCCCCCTTGTTAAACCCCTTGCTTTGATTGTTTCAAATTCACGCCAAAATTCGTCAAGAAAAAGCGGTTTAATAAGTTTTAAAATGTTGGTTTCGCTTGTGTGTCGCACCGCACGCACGATGAAATCTCCCCCAAATGATTTGTCGGCGGCGGCGTGGCGAACGCTCCTGACCGGCGGGCGATAGGACGCTAACCGTTAATAAAACCTTCTTCGCGGAAGCTGAAAGCGTCATTGCCGCCAATGATCAGGTGATCATGAACGGCAATATTCAACACAGATGCCGATTTAATGATGGAATGGGTCAGCTGAATATCTGCCGGTGATGGTTCCAGATAGCCGGAGGGGTGGTTGTGAACCAGAATAATGGCGGATGCCTTTTTCTGCAGTGCTTGCTCCAAAACCTTGCGCGGATAAACAATGGCCTGATTGACAATGCCCTCGGCAATTATTTCCATATCAATGATCCGGTTCTGGGGCGTCAGATAGATCACACAGAATCGCTCATCTTTGACGCCACCGAAGAGGGAGCGGCAATAATTGATCAATTCTTCCGTACAGGAGATTTGCTCCTTCTCCCTTGCCTTTTCGCCGAGATAGAGTGTTCCCATTTTCCGCACAACTTTAAGCAAGACAGCCGAGGTCATACCAATTTCCGGAATCCGAACAAGCTCATCAAGGGAGGCGTCCATAACGCCATTGAGGGTGGAAAATTTTTTCAGTAATGCCTTAGCAATGGGTTTCACATCTTTGCGCGGAATGGCATATCCCAGCAATAGTTCCAGAATTTCGTAATCCGCCAGATGGGCGTCATCCAGAATAAACCGCTCTCTTAAACGCCGGCGATGTCCATGATAATGGGGCGCCTCTTTTTTATCCTCTGAATGTTTTTTCCCGGAAGGCGTCTCTGCGGAAACAAAAGAACTGGCGGCAACATTTTCCTCGTCAGGAACGGTGAAAATATCAGGTGTTTTACCTTCAGGAAGGGTCACGATTGTTTCTCCCATTGCCCGTTTTGGATATCGCCCGCGAGATCATGGAATACTTTCCCCCGTTAACCGCCTGATCCCTTCAAGAAGAGTAGAAACAAAATCTTTTTCCCTGATCTTCTGCACTACTTTTCCCCTCTCAAACAACATGCCCGTTCCCTTACCGCCGGCAATACCGATATCAGCATCGGCGGCCTCACCCGGCCCATTGACCACACAACCCATAAGAGCTATTTTCAAGGGCGTTTTCATTTTCGCCAGCCTTTTTTCCACCTCTTCTACCAGATCAAGGAGAGAAATTTCACAGCGTCCGCAAGTAGGGCAGGAAATGATCTCCGGCCCACGCCGGCGCATTTTCAGGGAGCTTAAAATGCCATAGGCAACCGTCATTTCCTGAACGGGGTCTCCCGTCACGGAAACACGGATCGTATCGCCAATGCCGTCGCTCAGGAGCATACCAATACCCAATGAGGAACGAATGGCGGACTGCAAAACTGTTCCCGCTTCCGTAATGCCAAGATGGAGAGGGTAATCGCTCCTTTCGGAAAACATCCGGCAGGCTTCGATGGTGGTAAAGACATCGGACGATTTCAGGGACACCTTCAAGCGCGAAAGGCCAAGGTTTTCCACATACACAACGGCGCGTAAAGCGCTTTCCACAAGGGCCTCCGGAATTGGGCCGCCATATTTCCGCAAAAGATCCTTTTCCAGGGAACCGCTGTTTATCCCCAGACGGATACAAACATCCCGCTCTTTCGCCGCCTTGATAATCCCGGCAAACTTATCTTTGGCAATATTGCCCGGATTGATGCGAATCCCCTGTACGCCCTCCTTTATCGCCTCCAGAGCCAGATGATCATGGAAGTGAATATCGGCAATAACCGGCAGACAGGAACGCACACAAATCTCCCGTAAACACCGGGCTGCATGTTGGTCGGGAACGGCAAGACGCACCAGCTCGCAGCCGGCGTCAGCTAACCTGTCAATCTGGTTTAAGGTAGAAGATATGTCACGGGTATCCGTGGACGTCATGGACTGCACCACGACAGGAGCCCCTCCTCCTATCTGTACAGGCCCGACATAAACCGGACGGGTTAATCGCCTCTGTTTCACATCAGCCCCGCTGTGGTCAGGATGCCTTTCGCCCCTGAGAAAAGGCCTTCAAGTTGGCCTCCAGCACTTTGGCGGGGAAGGCCTCACGGAAAACCGCATCCCATATCTCTTCCGCAAAATCAAGCCATACGGAAAGAGCGCCCAGCATGGCCGTGTTTTCCGCCTTAATATTGCCGGCGTCCCTGGCGATCTGAACCGCATTTACCTCCTGGACATGGGGCGTCCAGCGGCGAGCCGTATCGGCCACCTGTTCGGGGTAATCCGCCTCGCCAAGATTAACGATCGGCGGATAAAGCTCCTGATCGCTCAGGATGACACGACCGCCCGGCCGGATATAATCCAGATAGCGGAGAACCTCCAGACGCTCAAAAGCAACGAGAATATCCACATCTCCCTTGGCGGACAGGGGCGAATAGACCTTTTTCCCGTAACGCACATGGCTGGTTACGCTTCCGCCCCGCTGGGCCATACCGTGGACTTCGCTCTTCTTGACGTCAAAGCCAGCGCGCATGGCCACTTCACACAGAATATCACTGGCGCGGATGATGCCCTGCCCTCCGACGCCGACCATATAAATATTGGTTATTTTATTTTCCATTGTTTACGCCTCCTCCTGAATCGCACCGGATTTGCAGAGCTGTTTGCAAAGAAGGCATCCCGTACAGTATATACTTTCGATATTGGCGATTCCCTCTTGTTTTTTCGTATTTTTTACATAGCTGCCCTCGGCCATTTTAGCAAAGGGACGCCAGGAAATGGGCGAACATGCCAATCCCAGACACAGTTTACATCCCAGGCATTTATCTCCATCCACACGCATTGGTTTCCCGATTACGGGATTGGCCCGGGAAAAGAGAACGCAGGGGGCTTGGGCAATGACGACGGAAGGGCCGGAATTCGCCAGCTCTTCCTCCATAACCCGACGCACCTGACTAAGATCGTAGGGATTGACCGTGCGTACCTGTTCAATGCCAATGCTTCGCGCCAGAGCCTCAAAATCAAGTTTTACGGCGGCTTTGCCCTGAAGGGTAAAGCCCGTCCCCGGGTGTTCCTGCATACCGGTCATGGCGGTGGTGGAATTATCACAGATGACTACGACGGCGTTACTCTTATTGTAAACCATATTGATCAGGGGCGTAATCCCCGAATGGACAAAGGTCGAATCGCCGATAACAGCCACGATCTTCCCCTTCCCTTTTTCCCCCAAAGCTTTGTCCATGCCGTGGGCCATACTGATGCTCGCCCCCATGCAGACAGTGGAATGGAGACCTTCCAGGGGTTTCATGTATGCTAAAGTGTAACAGCCGATATCGCCGGAAAGAAATGCGCCCAGTTTGCCCAAAACATAAAAAACGCCGCGATGGGGACATCCGGGGCAAAGATTCGGCGGCCGCAGGGGAACAGAGGGAAGCGATTCTACGGGGCCGGTATGGGCCGGACCAGCAATGGCTTCGCGGACGATGCCGGGATCGAACTCGTTTCTGCAGGGAAGGAGAGCCTTGCCGGTCACCTCAATGCCCATCACTTTAATCTGCTCTTCCAAAAATGGATCCAGCTCTTCAACGACATAGAGTTTTTTGACCTTTGCCGCAAAATCGCGGATCATTTTCTCCGGTAAAGGATAAACCATCCCCAGTTTCAAAAAGGAATAGTCCGGGAAGGCGTCCCTGGCGTAATTGTAGGACATGCCCGCCGTAATAATGCCCGCTTCCGCGCTGTTGATCTCCACACGATTGACGGAAAAGGTTTCCGCAAACTGGGCGAGGGCCGCCATCCTTTTCTCCACGACCTGACGCCTCACACGGGCGTTGCCGGGAACCATGACATATTTCGCCGCGTCTATCCTGATCCCCGTCTTGTCTTCCCCCGGCTGCGGTTCATCAAGCTCCACAATGGATTTGGAATGGGATACACGCGTGGTTGAGCGCAGAAACACGGGCGTGTCAAACTGCTCGCTCAAATCGAAGGCGATTTTGATGAATTCTTTCGCCTCCTGGCTGTCCGACGGCTCCAGCATGGGCATCTTCGCAAATTTGGCATAGTTGCGGTTGTCCTGTTCATTCTGGGAACTGTGCATGGACGGATCATCTGCGGAAACAACCACTAAGGAACGATTTGTT
>JAITWQ010000230.1 GCA_031285215.1 Syntrophobacterales bacterium
GCAGACGTTGTTCCCTGCGTGCCCATGTTGGCGCGGACTTGCTGTGTTCGTTACACAACAGGCACTGGAAAACGAGGAGGAACAACGTCTGCATCGTCCCGTCATAAAATAAGAAGAGGTACGGGCGGCACGTCCATACGGGCAGAGCCTTAACGCTAAAAATTACAGCCATGTTACAGTTCATGGCGGCAAAACAGAATTGACAAAAAGCAAAAAGCAGGAGTACAACTAAAGCTATAAATTTTCGTTTTTGCAGGTGAATTATGTGGAAATATGGCTTGATCATTTTTTTTGTACTCCTGTCGGGATGTCATTCTCCCTCGGAAACGAAAAACAGTTCTGCGGAAGATGACACTCCTGTCTATGGTGATATTATGGTGGAGGGTTCCATTGGCGACGCATCGAATTTGATTTCCATTTTATCTACCGACAGCGCCTCTCATGAGATTTCCAGAATGATTTTCAATGGCCTGGTCAAATATGATAAAGATTTGAATATTACAGGAGACCTTGCCGAATCATGGGAAATTTCTCCGGACGGCCTGGTCATTACCTTTCATTTGCGTAAAAATGTGAAATGGCACGACGGCCACCCTTTTACTGCGGAAGATGTGCTTTATTCCTATCAGGTCACCGTTGATCCGAAAACGCCTACCGCCTACGCCGGAGATTTCATGAAGGTCAAAAAAGCGGAAATCATTGATCCTTATACGTTTAGAGTTACCTATGATAAACCTTTTGCCCCCGCTTTGATGAGTTGGGGGTCTGTCGTTTATCCCAGGCATCTTCTCGTGGGGAAGGATATTACGAAAACGCCCTTTGCCTATCGTCCCATCGGGACGGGACCTTATCGCTTTAAAGAGTGGGTTCGGGGACAGAAAATAGTCTTGGTTTCCAATCATGAATATTTTGAAGGACGCCCCAAGATAGACGGTTTTATTATGCGTATCATTCCCGATATGGCGACCATGTTTCTCGAATTGCGTGGAAATGGCATTGACCGTATGAATTTAACCCCTCTGCAATACACCCGCCAGACAGAAACGCCCGTCTTCAAAAAAAACTTTAATAAATATCAATACCTGTCCTTTTCGTACACGTTTTTGGGATATAACCTTAAAAATCCTCTTTTTCAGGATAAGCGCGTCCGGCAAGCTCTTGCCCATGCCGTAGATAAAAACGCCATTATTTCCGGAGTGCTTCTCGGTCTGGGGCAGCCGGCGACGGGACCGTTAAAGCCGGGGACGTGGGCCTACAATCCTCACGTGAAAACTTACCCCCATGATCTGGAAAAAGCCAGGCTGCTGCTGGCAGAGGCGGGATGGACGCATAAAAACAGAGACGGATTGCTGGAAAAAGACGGCAAGGTGTTTGCCTTTGAAATCATTACCAATCAGGGAAATGAAACGCGGATAAAATGTGCGGAAATTATTCAGGAAAATTTAAAGAAAATTGGTATTGACGTCAAAATCCGTGTTTTGGAGTGGTCATCTTTCATTAACGATTTCATCAACAAGCGTGCCTTTGAAGCGACCATTCTTGGCTGGACCATCACCATGGATCCCGATATGTATGATGTGTGGCATTCAAGTAAAACAAACCAGGGAGAGCTGAACTTTATCTCCTTTGCCAATGCCGAGGTTGACGCTCTTCTTGACCGGGGAAGAGGCACCTTTGACCAAAGGGAACGCAAGCGATGTTACGATCGGATACAAGAAATTATCGCCGAAGAACAACCCTATAATTTTCTTTATGTGCCCGATGCTTTACCCATTATTCAGGCCCGTTTCAGAGGCGTCGAAGTCAGTCCTGCCGGAATCGGACATAATTTTATTCACTGGTATGTCCCCAGAGAAGAACAGCGTTTATTGATGAAGCGGGAATAGAAATATGACAGGTACTTTGGTTAACTGTGTAACCATTATTTTGGGAAGTATTATCGGGCTTCGTCTTGCCAAACATATTCCGGAGCGCTTCCGGGAAATAATGATTCAGGCATTGGGGTTGTCAACCCTTTTTATTGGTTTTCGCATGGCGGTTTCCCACGATGATACCCTCCCCGTTGTCATATCTCTTCTTGCGGGCGGTATTATCGGCGAATGGATTGATATTGAGGGAAAGATAGAAAAATTAGGGGAATGGATGAAAATGAAATTGGCTTCTCAGTCCGCAACGTTCAGCGCGGGATTTGTCACGGCGTCCGTTCTCTATCTGTCAGGGCCGATGATGATTGTCGGCTCCCTTCGCGACGGCACTGTGGGTGATTCATCTATTCTCTTTCTGAAGGCGCTTTTGGATGGCGTCGCCTCAATTGCCCTCGCGTCATTTTATGGAGTGGGTGTTATTTGTTCCGTTGTTCCTGTTTTATTGATTCAAGGCAGTATTTCTGTGGCCGCATCGTACTTGCTGTTTTTGCAGACGCCTCAGGTATTGGGAGCGATTACTGCGGCAGGAGGAGTTTTGGTCATCGGCATAGGATTAAACCTTCTCAATATAACAAAAATCCGTATCGGAAATTTTCTCTTTGCCTTTGTGATAATTATTGCATGGAAAGTAATGGCGGGCTAGTCAGACGACGCCTCGCCGTTGGGAGGTACAAAAAAGACGCGAAAGCAAACAAATACTTTCGCGTCCGTGGTATTGAAAAATGCCCTCAAACTATAAGCGCGCCTGTAAAACCAAACAACAGCACTACATCAAATCAAGATACTTGAAAGAGGCTTTCAAACGAGCGCGATACGCAGCGATATTGTCATTCTCTATGGTAATATCTAATTTCACAACCTCGGCTACTCTCAGGTCTCGAATCGACTTTGTAGCGACGGCGATGGCGCTTCTGGCGGCATCTTCCCATGAAATTCTGCTAACTCCAACCAACTCAATAATCTTGTATGTACTCTCTGCCATAAAACCCCCTTTCTCTGCTTATGGTAATATTGGTGCTTCCCAAAAATTAGGGCGCACAGTAACTCTGCCTACATACGGAGTGTCTATATAATCGCAAAAGAGGTATTAGTCAACAACCAAATCACGTCCTTTCTCAAGTTTTTAATCTTCAAAGGCATATCTTTGCCGCCTCTCCTTCTTGACTTCGTTTTGCAGAGAGAATACAATTTAACTTTATTTGGAGAAAGAAAGGGAGAAACCATTATGGATGAAAAAATATACACTTTGACGGATGAAGGAAAGCGGGATGGAGAGCCTGTTCTTACGCAAGAAGAACGGGAGGCTGTTGTCATGAACGATGCCCTTGGTTTGGTTTTGGAACATCTTGGCGTCGATATTCGCGGAAACATTGAAAGACAGACGGAAGAAAAAGAAATTATTGTGGAAAATATCGCCGAAGATGAGTCCAGCAAGGGGTACTATGTACTGCAAAGGCGAGAAAAAGAAATTATTCCCGTTGCCTTTATTGGCAATACCCGTCACGAAGATGATCATGTCCGTGTGGATATTGTTATGTTTCGCGGAGCAGAGTTGGTCTCCTGATTTTGAATATTAGGGATTTTTTGCCGCAACGAGCTAAATAAAGGCATAAAGGAGTGTTATGGCCGAAGTAATCAATCGGGATGATGTGGTTTGGATTAGCCGTAAACTGGATGACTGCAAGAAAAACCTCCAAAATTCCAATATCTACTCCTGTATTTCCTGCTTTAAACAGGTTTTGGAAAAAATCGGAACCACACCCATGCTTCCCTCTGATACGCGAGAGATCGTAAAGGAGATTAATGGGTTTCAAATGCAGCTTTCGTTATCCAAGTCTTTCCGCGATGTTTATGGTCCGGTAACGTTCCGTGATAACGAGTTTGACACAACCCTTGATTTCATGAATCAGCTCATTATCCTCAAAGAAGAGGAAGCACGCGAACTTTTCTCGCAGTTAGATGATGACTTTCGTCAATTTGTTTCCGCTTCCCCCCAGAAAAACACCCAAGAAGCTTTTCTTGCTCTGGAAAAAGGAGATTTTTCTTCCGCCCAGGAAATAATAGGAGAAGACGAAGAGCTTTGCTCCCGCTTGGTTGATCTCTACAATTCCATGGGCATCAAATCCCGTAAGGACGGCGATTATGACCGCGCCATCACCCATGTCAAAAAAGCTATTTCCATACAACCACAAGACGAACACCTTTACTATAACCTGGCGCGCATCCATATTGAACGGAGCGATTGGGAAGAGGCAAACATTGCTGTTGATATGGCCCTGAGCATTGATCCTGATTTTGAAGCCGGTAAAAAACTGAAAAACTACATTGCTGGCAAGGGTACTTCTAACTCCTGACTTTCACAAAGGCCGCAGGACTTCAAAAATTAAGCACAAACTATTACCCGTACTGTACCACAAAAATAACAAACGGCTTCTTGATTTATAGCGCTTCAAGAAGCCGTTGTTCGTCTACATAACCCCAAAATATCGTTTACTTACGATACAAATAAATTATTCTCCTTTAAAAGCTTGAACATCTTTTCTCCGCTCAGGGGCAATTCCTTCGGCCTGACGCCAATGGCATTGGTAACGGCATTAAGGATAGCCGCTCCTGTAGGAATCATCCCTGTCTCTCCAACGCCTTTAGCGCCAAAGGGACCAGTTGGATCGTTGGACTCGACGATTATCGCCTCAATTTCAGGCCGATCTGCGGCGGTAGGCAGTAAATAGTAGTGATAATTGTAATTTTGTTGCTTCCCTTTATCATCATACACTACTTCTTCGCTTATAGCATAACCTACACCCATAAGAGCGCCACCCTCAATCTGCCCTTCAACAATGGCCGGATTGATTGCTTTTCCAACGTCATGGGCGGCAACGATCTTTATAACATCAACTTTTCCGGTGGTTAAATCAACTTCTACCTCCGCAAAATGCGCTTGCATCGGGGATGCATTGCTTGGTATCGTCTGTCCTACTCCGATGAACTGTCGGTCGAGCAAGTGGGCCTTCACCGCTAAGTCGTTAACGCTGATGACTACGGTATTATCTACTTTAACTATATTAGCACCGACAATATCCAGATTATCTAAAGGAATATCAAATGTTTCTGCGGCGTATTTCAAAATTTCCTGCTTCAGATTTTCTGCTGCCGCAACAACCGCCGTTCCCGTTGCATATAACGTACGGCTTGCATGAGAACCAATGGAAAAGGGTGTCATCGCCGTATCGCCTTGGGTAACATCAATCGCTTCAAATGGGACTCCTAATGTATCAGCAGCTAACTGGGCCAAAGACGTTCCTGATCCGCATCCTATCTCCGGTGCGCCAACCGAAAGCTGTAGGGAACCGTCTTGGTGCATGGACAGATAAGCGTTGTCGTAATCTACGCAGAAGGGCCAAGAATTACTTACCCAGGCAGCGATGCCCATGCCAATTCCCCGGCGTTTATTGGGATCATCGGATTTGAGTTTGCCCCTGCTTTCCCAGCCAATTTTTTTCGCACCCTCCTTAACGCATTCGGCCATACCGGTTGATTTACATTCAAATGGTAAATGCCAGGGATCGCCAACTTTCATGATGTTTTTCAGCCTTAATTCAACGGGATCGATGCCAAGCTTTTCCGCCATCATGTCCACGACAGATTCAATGGAAGACGTACCCTGGGGAGCACCGAAACCCCTGAAGGCTCCTGCTGGTGTAATATTTGTATACACGCTGTGACCATAATAATTTCTATGGGGTACGTTATATGCTGCAAGGCCCATTGCTCCGAGTACCCCCGGTGTTTCAACGCCGAAACTGCAATATGCACCGGTATTTAATGTTGCTTTTACATCCAGCGCCTGGAATGTACCGTCTTTCTTTGCACCGAGTTTAACAGCGACATACCCGCTATGTCTTGTATCGGAGGCAATAAAATCTTCTTCGCGGCTATAGACAACCTTTACAGGTTTTTGGGTTGCCAAAGCCAGTACCGCCGCAATTGGTTCCGCCTTTGCGCTGCATCCGATACGCACGCCGAATCCACCACCGGCGTAAGGAGGATTAAGCACTCTGATTTTGTTATTCGGGATACCTAACGCTGCCGATAAAATCATTTTTGTCGGGTGAGGTGTTTGGGTTGTGCACCAGACCGTCAAATTTCCTTTACCGTCAACACTTGCCACGGCAGCTTGAGTTTCAAGTTGCGCGTGCTTCTGGACTTGCAGTTTGAAGGTAGACTCAACAATAACATCACTGCTTTTAAAACCTTCCTCAACGCTGTTAAAAGGAATTCTTACAATATCGCCGGGAATATTTTTGCCCGCGTGGCTGTGATGAATTGCGGGTGCGGAATCTTCCATGGCTAAAAGGGGATCATAAACAGCCGGAAGCAATTCATATTCTACGTCAATAAGCTTTAGGGCTTCCTTGGCGATAGCTTCGCTGGTGGCGGCTATAGCAGCCACTTCATCTCCCACATATCTTACCCTGTCATCGAATATTCGCTGGTCCAAAACAGGTTTCATTTGCGGAACCGTAAAGGTCATAGTGGCCGAGGTATTAAAGAGATTTTTGGGTGTATTTTTGTGAGTCAATACTACTTTAACGCCGGGGAATTTTTCTGCTCTTGAGGTGTCTATTTTAGCAATGCGCGCATGGGGATGCGGACTTCTCAAAACTTTTCCGAATAACATTCCGGGAAGAGTAAAATCTGTTGTAAATGTGCCAATTCCTGTTACTTTGTCAATAGCGTCGAGTCTCTTTACAGATTTGCCAACGGATTTCATCTCGCTTCCTCCTCTCTCAGTTCCTGCGCGGCCTCAATAATTGCCTTTTCAATCTTCACATAACCTGTGCAGCGGCAAATATTCCCCGCAATGGCAGTTCTAATTTCCTCCGGTATCGGATTCGGGTTTTGATCAAGCAAGGCTTTTGCCGACATAATCATCCCGGGTGTGCAATAGCCGCATTGAACCGCGCCGTTTTCAATGAACGATTTTTGCAGCGGGTGAAGATTATCGGGAGTACCGACCCCTTCTATTGTTTCCACAATTGCACCTTGCGCCTTGAACGCGGGAATTAAACAGGATGTCACGGCTTTCCCGTCCATAATGACCGTACAACTGCCACATTCTCCTGCTTCGCATCCTCTTTTCGTGCCATGCATATGCAGATCATCTTTTATAACACTAAGAAGCATCTGGTCAGGAGAAACATATACCTCCACATATTCGCCGTTTAGAGTAAATCTTAGTTTCAGCTTCTGTTTCATCATGACATGCCTCCCTTCGTTTCTATTTCGTCTATTGCTTCCTGTAAACTCCTCGCCACAAGGGAGGGTAAAACGGCAAGTTTGTATTCTTTAGAACCCCAAACTAAATGTGTGACGGGTTTAGCATTGTTAACGGCTAAAGATCCTGCTTCTTTGAATACATTTTCTGTGGGTATTTTGCCGATAAGGAAGTTTTCCGCTTCCGTCGCCCTTACAGGTTTGACATCTACTGGAGCCATGGCAATTCTGGCCCACTCTATTGTATTGTCCTTAACGGATACCATTGCCCCCACATTTATAACAGGCGTCGCCAGAGCCTTTCTCTGTGATAAACGTACAAAGCTTGTGCCTTGATTTTTTTGCGGTTTCTTAAATTTAATTTTTGTGATGATTTCTTTTCTCGGATCAACTACGGATTTGCCCACAGTTATATAGGCATCTTGAACCAGAATATCTTTTAATTCATGTGTTCCACGAATGGTTATCTCGGCACCCAGCGCGACGAGCATTACAGACGAATCGGCTACTGGTTGAGCCTTTACAATATTCCCTGCCATTGTCGCGACGTTCCTTATTTGCACGGAACCTACCGAGCCCGCCGCTTTTGCCAGAGAGGAAACGCTTGTCTTAATTCTTTCGTCCGTGGAAATTTCGGACATGGTAGCGCTAGCTCCAATGATTACATCACCATCATCAAACGTAATGCCCTTAAGTCCTTCTATGCGCGTTACATCAACCAATACTTCTGTTTTTACAGACTCGCTTCTCAAATCAACAGCCAAATCGGTCCCCCCTGATACTACCATTGCATTGCCGTTATTTTTGGTCAAAATTCCAACGGCCTCTTCAATGGTCTTAGAAAGTACATATTCCCTGATCATAAATACTCCTTTCCTTTCTCTGGCGGTTTCCGCGTAAGGCGGGATGATGCCTGCCTTCGCATGGATCATTTAGTTTGTTAACATTTGACGCAACAAAAGACCCCAAACCTTTATACCATCTTTTTTAGAAAAAAGCAATTTTTTAATAATAAGCAAATTTTTGAGAGTGAAAAGTGGGGAGGAGGAGACAAACTGGTAACAACCTGTAACGACAGAAAAGCACCGGTGTGGCCGAATTTAAGCTGTAGATTTGACCATGCCGAAATCAATAAGGATACGCTTTTTTAAGCGAAGGGTGGAGAAAGTAAGGATATTATGCTACTGCCTCTTCGCATAATATTGCCGCAAGAGTAGTCAAGATACGCCAGCAAGTAAATCCACAATATGCCGCCGGTAATGCCATACTGTGCCATAAAACTTGTCAGAGTTTGATCAACGGCGAGAAGAGAAAACAACAATTTTTATTTTTTGATGCTGGTATCAGTCCGTGCCGCGTTTATGTTTTGTTGCCAAATGTTGCGACATTTCTGCAAGTCCCTCCTTTATACGCGGCCCCATGCGCAGCAGGGGATCACCTACGCAAAAAATGTTATTCTGGCGCACCGCCTTCAGTTGGCGTATTTTTCTGAGAAAAGTATCGTATTGGGTATACGCACCCCTGTGGGAGCAGATAACGAAGATGATATCAGGATCGCGGCGAATTACTTCCTCCAAAGAAAATTGAGGGTAAGGGAGAGATGCGTCTGCCGCAATATTCTGCAAACGAAAGATATTAAGGGCGTCATCAATGGCCGTATCCGGTCCGGCAACGAGAAGAGGCTCTGTTTGTACAACAAAGAGAGCTTTCACAGGAGGGAAATTCGCCGTTTGGCGCAGGTAGCCCTGCAAAGAAGTTTCCATGGCCTGTGCCGCTTGTTCTGCCTTATCTTTGACGCCTAACGCCGCCCCCATTTTTCTAATCTCGGCGGGAAGTTCTCCAAGGCGCTTGGCGCGAAAGACATAGATGGGGATGTTCAATTTCACTAAACGATTGGCTATAGCGCGGGTATTTCCATCGGTTGTTAAAACAACCATGTCCGGGCGCAAGTTGACAATGGTCTCCAGGGAGGGATTGGACATGCTGCCGACTTTTCTTTTTCCTGCCGCGTCAGGCGGATAATTGCAGTAAGTCGTCACGCCAATAACCTGCTTTCCCAAGCCCAGGTCATAAAGAATTTCTGTTATATTGGGGGCCAGAGAGATGATTCGCTGCGGTGTTTCAGCCAAAGTCCTGTCTAATGGAAAGACAAGAAAGACCAAGGAGAAAAAAATTCCCGAAATGCCAAATATTTTTTTTGCTGGCGGCCATTTCTTCCCGCGGTTAATAAAAAATATGATCATGGTTTATCCTCACGGCACATCAAGGATCCACCAATATTGTTCCTCTGTGCTTTTCGGAAAAACGCCTTTGCTGGAAACCGGTTCAATCCCACTCAATTTCTTCACCTTCTTCACGCACAATTCGATATAGTTCTTCCTCGTTTTCAATCAGGCTGCGGATGATTTCCACAAACTTCTCCGCCCGCGCCTCGTTTTCCGAGGTCAGGGGATAATAGGCCACATACATTCCCGCTTCGGGGTCGGTGTCCATATCTTTCAACACATCAGGGGCGTATTTGGGCAGATAATAATTGAAGAACGCTTCCCAGTTGTAACCATTCATGTAGGCGTCATCGTTTATTTCATTCATCTTTTCGCCGATGGCAAAAGGTTTATTATGCTCAATGTAGAAACATACCGAAATGCTGTTTTCATGTTTTATCGTCGTTGCGTAATCGCCCATGTTTTCCTCCGATAAATCGTTTTCTTCTTCAGAATCTTCCTCAAACTCTTCCG
>JAITWQ010000232.1 GCA_031285215.1 Syntrophobacterales bacterium
TCCCTTTTGGCGTATGACGGAAATTACAGGTTTGCTGGCATTATCACCATGTATTCTCTATTTTGTTTCCGCCTTAACGCAAAGGAAAAGCCCGATAAGAAAGAGAATGATATTTTTAACGGTTCTGACCGGTTTCATCCTGGCTGTTCTTATGGTAAGCCCTGCTCAGGAATGGGCCTTTTCCCATCTGCTCCTGTATCTTTACACCTTTCTGATGATTGCCATTGCCTATCTCTTTCTCATTATTTACATTTTACGGACGCACTCTCCGGAAGAGAAGAAAAGACTCACTTATCTTGTCATTGCCGGCGCGGCGGCGGCATTTCTTTGTTGTTTTGATCTCTTTTCCTATTTCGGGCTTCCTTTTCCCCTCCTTTCCGATATTGTTATTGCCGCTTTACTCTACTTTACTCTTCTGGTGATCGCCTATCCTCATCTGACCAGGCTTTATGAACTTATGGCTAAATCCTTAATGGTTTTTATCTTATCGGCCTTTGCGACGATTCTCGTATATTTTGTGCTGGGGATAATAGGCAAGGCGATGCCCCTTTCTGTCACCCAGGTTTTTACCATTTCGTTTCTTATTGTGATTTCCATCACGCCGATAAAAATGATCATTAAGCGGATTTTTGCCTGGTTTTATCCGGCCAGTACGGATATTTTTCAGTCACTTTACGCCCTTGATGAAAAACTTGAACGGGAAAAAACGCTCCTTTTGGAAGATATGGCTCCCGTACTGGCCCATGAAATTCGCAATCCCCTGGGGTCTATCAAAGGGGCGGCACAATATCTGAGTACGGATACAGAATCGGAAGAGCATCAGAAATTGCTGAATGTAATCATCGAAGAAGTGAACCGCCTGAATCGCGTTGTGTCGCAATTTCTTGATTACGCAAAGCCTTATCGTATTGAGGTCAGGAAAGAAGATATCAATCGTATTGTCCAGAAGGCCATTTCCATTATTCAATCCAGCGGCCAGACAGAGCATGTCAGCATTAAGACCGATCTGGCCGGCAATCTTCCCCAGGTTCAGGTTGACGCGGAACAATTGATTCAGGTCATTTTAAATATTGCCTTCAATGGACTGGAAGCGATGGAAGGCAGGGGAGAGCTTTTTTTCAAAACATCACAGGTTGAAGAGGATGAAGAACCCTTCGTTTCTCTGGATATTAGCGATACCGGCGCGGGGATTTCCGTCAAAGATATTAATCTTCTGTTTAAACCTTTTTTTACGACGAAAGAACGGGGCGTTGGCCTGGGGCTTTCCATCTGCCAGCGCATCATCAAAGACCATAATGGAAAGCTCCGCGTAAAACCGGCAAAGGAAACAGGCACGACGTTCAATATTTGCCTGCGAATAAACCAAACGCATCTTGACGTACCTTGACACGGACTGCCATTCATAATACAAAAATAATATGCACCGTATCCTTATTGTAGATGATGAATTAAATATGCGCCTGGTCATCAAGGCCATGCTGACTAAGGCCGGCTACGATGTTTTCGTGGCTGAAGACGGCCTGAAAGCTATCGGCATCCTTAAAGAGGCGGACATTTCGGTTATTGTCACCGATCTGAAAATGCCCAGACTGGATGGGATGGGTCTTTTGGAGCGCGTTACCAAAGAATATCCTGCCATTCCCGTGATCATTATTACGGCCTACGGAACGGTGACGACGGCTGTTGGCGCTCTGAAAAACGGGGCCTTTGATTATGTCACCAAACCATTTGATCAGGACGACTTACGTAACATCATCAAAAAAGCGGTACGTACCCGTGATCTGAATCAGAAAGAAGTCATCTGGGCCAGTGAAGAGATTGAGCGATACGGAATTGTGGGTGCCAGCACGTCCATGCTGGAAATTTATGAATCCATCCGCCAGGTTGCTCCGGCGAACACCGCTGTTTTGATCACCGGCGAAACGGGTACGGGCAAAGAACTGATTGCGCAGGCCATCCACAAAAGCAGTCCTCGCAAGGATAATCCTTTTATCAAGATCAATTGCGGCGCGATTACGGAACATTTGGTGGAAAGCGAACTTTTTGGGTATGAAAAGGGAGCGTTTACCGGCGCTGCGATGACCAAACCGGGACGTTTTGAGCTTGCCCACAGCGGGACCCTTTTTTTGGATGAAATAGGCGATCTTCCCCGCGACATGCAGGTAAAACTGCTCCATGTCCTTCAAAATCAGGAATTTGAGCGAGTGGGGGGACTGAAAACAATCAAGATTGACGTGCGTATCATTACGGCCACCAATAAAAATCTCCAGCAGGAAGTTCGCGAAGGACGTTTTCGGGAAGATCTTTTCTACCGGCTGAATGTTTTCCCCATTCATCTGCCTCCCCTGCGGGAAAGACAGGATGATATTATCCCTCTTGTGGATTATTTTCTGGAAAGAAACAGCCAAAAGCTGGGTAAAAGTATTCAACCAATGGCCGATGAGATAAAGGAAATCTTCCGGCAATATCCATGGCCCGGTAATATTCGGGAACTGGACAACATGATCGAACGTTTGATCCTCATGGCAAAAGATAACCGGATTGATGCCGCAGATATACCGGAAGAAATACGATATTCCATGGAAATTTCACCCCTTTCTCCGGAGGCATTATCGGAAAAGCCCTTGAAAAATCTTGTCAAAGATCATACGGAAGATGTGGAAAGGCAGCTCATTATCAAAATTCTGGAAGAATGCGGCCAGAATGTAACCAAAACGGCGCAGCAGCTTGGTTGCAGCCGTAAAGGGCTTCAACTAAAGATGATCAAGTATGGTCTGCGCAAGGATGCCCTAACCGGATAATAATATTCGTCAATTAGGCGAAGGATTAAAAACGCTCAAGACTCGGTTGCCAACACATGACAGAAGTTTATAGTAACATATACAAAATACCCGTTTTTCTGCCTGACAGCCCCTTGAAGGAGCTTAACGCATTTCTTATAAAGGGAGAAAGAAGGTCTCTTTTGATTGATACGGGGTTTGGCTCGGAAGAGTCGCAGCAATCATTGTTCAAGAGTTTAAACGAATTGTCCGTTGATGTGAACAATATGGATATTTTTTTGACCCATATGCACGCTGACCACACCGGTCTTGTTGATGTGCTGAAAAATGAAAGCAACGCCATTTACATAAGCGAGGAAGATTCAAGAATCATTACAAACGAACTCAACGAAGATTGTTGGGTTACCATTAAAAATCAAAGTTTGCTGATCGGCTTTCCTCCCGGAGAAGAGTTAAATTATAAAGAGCATCCGGGCTATATCAACAGGGCAAAAAAAGCGGTTGACTGCCATTTTCTTGAAGAAGGGGACGAAATTTTATACGGGGGCTACAATTTTAGCGTATTGTCCCTCAAGGGACACACGCCGGGACATTTGGGGCTGTACGAGAAAGATCACGG
>JAITWQ010000233.1 GCA_031285215.1 Syntrophobacterales bacterium
GGCCGGGCCGCATCAGGGCCGGATCAAGAACATCAGGCCGGTTGGTGGCCGAAATGAGGATTACGCCGTCATTGGACTCAAATCCGTCCATTTCTACCAGCAGCTGGTTCAGAGTCTGCTCGCGTTCATCATGCCCTCCTCCAAGACCAGCCCCGCGATGCCGTCCCACCGCGTCAATCTCATCAATAAAAACAATGCAGGGAGCGTGCTTTTTCCCCTGCACAAAGAGGTCGCGGACACGGGAAGCGCCCACGCCGACAAACATTTCCACAAAATCAGAACCGCTGATACTGAGGAAAGGAACTTCGGCTTCTCCGGCAATGGCCTTGGCAAGGAGGGTTTTGCCCGTTCCCGGCTGCCCCACCAGCAAAAGACCTTTGGGGATGCGCCCGCCTAAACGGGTGAATTTCTTCGGCTCCCGCAGAAATTGGATAACTTCTTCCAATTCCGCCTTGGCCTCATCAATACCGGCCACATCGGCAAAGGTTACCTTGATGGATTTATCCGTCATCAGGTGAGCGCGGCTTTTACCAAAGGCCATGGCCTTGCCGCCGCCCGATTGCATCTGCCGCATAAAGAAAATCCAGACGGCAATCAGCAGGAGCATGGGAAACCAATGGATTAAAATCGTCATCAGGGTCGAATCATCTGCGGCCTTCGCTGCTATCTTGATTTCCCTTTCTTTAAGCAGGGAAAAAAGCAGGGGATTATCGGGACTGTAGGTACGAAAATTTTTACCTGAACTCAAAGTTCCGGTAACGTTATTGCCCTGAACGGTGACATCCCTCACCTGACCTTTGTTGACATACTCAACGAAATCACTGAAAGCAACGTTTTCCTGCACACCCTTAGGCTGATTGAACAGATGGTAAACAAGAAGAATAACCAAACCGGCCACAAGCCACAAAACAATATTTTTTTGCAAAGAATTCAATATTATGGCTCCTTACAACCGGCTTCCCGCCGGCTGCTTTTAATAATTGTTAATCACCAAAACAGGGGCAGAGGGTATCCTCCGCTTTCGTGCATACAGAAGCCGCCTTTTAAAACTCAGTGATGTTCTGCTTTGGTGAACATGCAGAAAGGAGATTCTGGACGGATTTCCCTATGTCTTGGTTGTAACGGTCAGCAAAGATTCTTTCCTCATAAATGTATTGCCGAATCCCAAATTATTACTTCCATCAGCAATAGTCATTCTAACCTCCATAGTCAAGGGGGT
The DNA here is from genome assembly GCA_031285215.1 of Syntrophobacterales bacterium. Taxonomy (GTDB): domain Bacteria; phylum Desulfobacterota; class Syntrophia; order Syntrophales; family JAAYKM01; genus JAAYKM01. The sequence continues at coordinate 1,220 of JAITWQ010000233.1, forward strand.
ACCCGTAAAATATATGCAGTCCCCGCCTTCTCCACAGGATGGCGGCACATTATAGCAATAAAACTTTTATTTCAAATGATTTCTATTTTCAGGTAATTTTCTGTGGCCGGGGCAACCCTGATCTTCTCAGCCGATGCTATTGCCCCGATCCAGACAATATCATCCTGATCGGCGACGAGAAGAATACGGCTTCTTTCTTCCCGGAGGACTTTTCTGTCAATGAAAAAAGACTTCAATTTCTTTTTCCCCGGCGACCCCAAAGGATGAAAACGATCCCCGGGGCGGGCATTTCTGACCATCAACGGCAAGCGCAAGGCGTCGTAATCCAGATAAGCGATATGGGGCCGGGAAAAATTTGGGACAATATCCCCTTTCAAAAGGGTAAAACGTATCGTCTGACCCGTTTCGCTGATGTATATTTCACAGTCGTGATGGGGAACGGGATAGCTGAAGTCATGCGACTTTTGTTCCCCCATACGCCTCTCTTCGGGGGACGACAGGATAATATTTCCATAGCGGCGCACAACACGCGTTCCCCAGGGTAAATCAAGGCTCTGCCCCGCATGACCCGCACGGCACAGATTCCACACGGCCTCTATATGGACCTGCCCCACACCGTTACGTTCCGCGCATTTTCGCTCCAAGAGAGTTTTGATCACACGCCGCTGCATGGCCTCGTGGAGATGACTAAACGATAAAAGGTCAATGGTGATTTCCGCAGCATCCGGTTGCAGACCCCATTGAAGAAAAATGGCTTGCACCTGCTGTTCCAGAAAATCATTTTCCATCCTCATAATATCGGCCATCCGCCCCAGACGTTCCGTGATACGCCCGTTGTAGCCTTGCAAATAAGGGATAAGATCAAGGCGGACTCTGTTACGCAGAAACAGAGGAGATTGATTGGTTTGATCCTGACAGGAGGAAACACCTTTTTCCTTTAAAAACAAGAGAATATCTTCCTTGGGCGTGGCCAGCAAAGGACGGATGAAAAGACCGCCGCGCATGGGCTGCATACCCCTTAAGCCGCGGCTTCCCGTTCCCCGCAAAAAATTAAGCAGCACCGTTTCCGCCTGGTCATGGAGATGATGCCCCAAGGCGATCTTGTCCGCCCCTGTCTTCTCTCTTATCTCCATGAAAAAAGCGTAACGTTCCCGGCGCGCCGCATCCTCCAGAGAACGTCCCGTTTTTCCGGCTATGGCGGCAACATCTGTCTGGCGGCAGTAAAAAGGGAAATGGCGTATTCCGGCCTGTTCTTCCACCCATTTTGCTTCCTGATCGGCCTCCTGCACCCGCAAACCGTGATGCAGATGAACGACGGCCAGCTCAATGCCCAACTCTTCCCGCAAGGCATCCAGAATAAGGAGCAGAGCCATGGAGTCGGTGCCTCCCGATACGCAGACGAGGGCCTTATCGCCTTTTTGCAGCATGTTATGACTGCGGATATAATTCAATGTTTCCTTAATTATTTTCATATGTTATCTTACATCATGCCAGCAGATCCTTCAGTTCCGCAAAATGCCCGAAGGTCATATCAGGCTGCAACGCCTGCAAATCATCTCTGTTTCCCAAACCATTCAGATGGCAGGCGCATAAAATACCCGTATTTTTTGCCAGACGCAGATCATTCACGCCATCGCCAATGATAACGGTCTGGTCACGGCGGAGATAATGGTGTTTCCGGATGACATCCAGCAATTGCGGCGCGGGCTTAATAAAAGGAGTGGAGTCACCGGCGATAATATCAATAAAATAGTCCAGAATTTGGAGGCCGTCACAGATTTTTTCCGTAAAACAGAGCCGCTTGTTGGTCAGGATAATTTTCCTTTTACCGCGAAAATGATTCAGCGTCTCCAACACGCCCGGATAAAGAACGGTACTGTCCAGCAAATGTTTTTCATAGTGGCGGGAAAAAATTTCCAACGCCTCATTTTTCCGCTGTTCATCCCCTGCCCCGCCCAATGCCCGTTCAATCAATTTTCCCACACCGTCGCCGACAAAGGTCAGGATCACATCAGGGGCAATTTCCGGCAGCTCCATCATCCGGAGAGTGTAATTGACGGAACGGGCAAGATCGCCGCCCGTGTCGGCCAAAGTCCCGTCAAAATCAAAGAGCATCAAGTCCACATAGCGGCTCATCTCATTACCTCCTCCTTGCGACCTATGTATCACGCTTGTGGGAAAAGGTCATATGAAAAGGAAAAATTTTAACCATCTCCTGCGGTATCGGCAAAGATTTATTTGCAAGGGAAACAAGTCTGTGATTAAAAAACAGAATTAACCAACCCGTGGCAATTCGCCCCTGACGGCAAGACAAACAAGGAGGATGATAAAATGACGGTTACAGACATTATTAAGGGACGGCGAAGCATCCGTCAGTTTCTGGATAAAGAAATACCAAAAGAACTGATCAGAGAAATTCTGGACGAGGCGCGCTGGTCTCCTTCCTGGGGCAACACCCAGTCATGGAACTTCCATGTCCTTACGGGAGAAGCCCTCAAAAATTTTAAAGAGGCCAATCATGCCGCTCTCCTTGAGGAACTGGAGTCCACTCCCGACATTCCCATGCCCGAATCATGGCCTGACGCCTGCCGGCTCCGCTATAACGATATGGGCCGGCGGCTCTACGATTCTTTGGGCATTGAGCGGCGGGATACGGAAGCACGCCGCAAACTGCGCCTCAAAATGACCCATTTGTTTCAAGCGCCCTGTATGATCGTTCCGACAATTCACCGGGAAAACGCCATTGAGTACGGCCTTTTGGATATGGGGCTGATCATTCAGACCATATGCCTCCTCGCCCACGAAAAGGGATTGGGCACGTTGATCATGGCCGCCGCCGTTCAATATCCCGATATTATCCGTAAAATCGCCTCTATTCCCGCTGAACGGAAAATTATCGCAGGAATTGCCCTGGGATATCCCGACTGGGACTGCGAACTGAACCAATTCGAACGCTCCCGCGCTTCTGTGGATGAATATGTCCAGTGGGTGGAGTGAACCGGAAGACAGGCTTTTCAGCCTTTGGACGAAAACCCTTTGCGTCTGACACAACTTATGCTATAACTCTCTAATATGGATTTAAGGATAGAATGAATTTTTTATGAAAAAGCCTGTTTTTAATTTTAATGCGAATTTTTTCATCTTTAGCTTTGCTTTTATATTCGGCAGAGCGAATTTGAGTTTCGCTGTAAATTAAGATCAGGCATTACATCAAGTTACTTAATCCCGCAGTGAAATTCACTGCGGGATTTTTTATTTCAGGAGGGAACGGTTATGGTAATAATTTTAAAGCAAGAACATGAAGAACGGCAGTTGGATAATCTTCTTAAATGGTTAGCCGGATTAAACCTGAGAACCACACTGATTAAAGGAGAGCGGTCCACAATTCTCGGGTTAATCGGAGACACATCGTTAGTTGACATTGATATGGTAAAAGCCATTGACATCGTTGAAAGTGTCAGGCGTATTCAAGAGCCATACAAAGAGGCAAATCGTAAATTTCATCCTGATGATACAATTATTGATGTGTCAGGCCGGCGGATCGGCGGCAGGAATTTCACGGTAATTGCCGGTCCCTGCTCCGTAGAGTCCTGTGAGCAGATATGCGAGATTGCGGCAAAAGTTAAAAAGTCGGGTGCGGTTATGCTAAGGGGCGGAGCATTCAAACCCAGAACATCGCCGTACGCCTTTCAGGGATTGCGTGCGGAAGGGCTTGAGTTTTTGCTGGAGGCAAAGAAAAAAACAGGAATGCCCATCGTTTCCGAGATAATGAACGTCAATCATATTTCCATGTTCGAGCAGGTTGATATAATCCAGGTAGGCGCGCGGAATATGCAAAATTTTGAGCTTCTCAAAGAACTTGGCGGCCTTGATAAACCCGTGCTGTTAAAAAGAGGGCTGGCAAACACGATAGAGGAACTGCTTATGAGCGCGGAATATATTATGGCCGGCGGTAATAAAAACATAATACTGTGTGAGCGCGGAATAAGAACATTTGAGACATATACAAGAAATACCCTTGATTTATCGGCGATTCCGCTTTTGAAAGAACTTTCGCATCTGCCGGTTGTCGTAGATCCCAGCCATGCGACGGGTGTTTCAAGGCTGGTAAAACCAATGTCATTGGCCGCTGCCGCCGCAGGTGCGGACGGATTGATTATTGAAGTGCATAACGACCCTTCCCGCGCCTTGTGCGACGGCGCGCAGTCGCTGACCCCTGATGTTTTTGAAGATGTGGTTGACCGCATCTGTGAATTATTGCCGCTGTTAGGCAAAAATCCTGTAAGAAATGAGAAAACGTATGATTAATATTGACACTTGTGAAAAAACAGAATTTCCGAAAACCGCAGTGGTTGCCTGCCAGGGCGTAGAAGGCGCTTTTTCCCAAATAGCGGCGAATGCCTTATTTGAACAACCTGACATCATGTATATGCGTACTTTTGACGGTGTTTTCCGCGCTGTTGACAAAGGGTTGTGTCAATATGGCGTTTTGCCTCTGGAAAATTCAAACGCCGGTTCCGTATCAGCCGTTTATGATTTAATGAAAGCATATAATTTTTATATCGTGCGGGGCGTAAAAGTTTCCATATCCCATTGGTTGCTCGCAAAGCAAAAGATCGGCATGGGAAATATAAAAGAGGTATATACGCATGAACAGGCGGCAGCGCAATGCAGTAAATTTATAGAGGAAAATTCAAATATAGAATTAAAATTATGCGGCAATACGGCGGCGGCGGCGCAGTTTGTCAGCGCGGACAAGCGAACCGATATTGCGGCGATTGCGTCAGAAAGCTGCGCAGAACTCTACAATTTAACCGTTTTAGCAAAAAATATTCAGAATAATAAAAACAACTATACAAGGTTTATCTGTATTTCCAAGGAATGTGAAATATTTGCTGATGCAGATAAAATAAGTATGATGCTGACGTTAGAACACAGGGCGGGCACATTGTATGAAGTTATAAAGCAGTTTGCCGAATTACAGCTTAATCTCACGAAGCTCGAATCACGCCCCATCGCTGATACGGACTTTGAGTTTGTGTTTTATTTTGACGTGCAGGCAAGCGTTAAAAACAAGGAAGTTTATAATTTACTGCACGGACTGAACCAGAGTACAAAACACTTTGCATTCCTGGGTAATTACAGTGAGATAATCGCATAGGACGAGGCCATGGCGATTGACAGCACGGATGTTAAACGTCTTTATTGTCTATG
>JAITWQ010000237.1 GCA_031285215.1 Syntrophobacterales bacterium
GTCCACGGAAGGCGGCACATTTTGTTTTGCAATTAAATCTGCGAGGGCGGCGGATAAAGCGGCGGCCCCATCTGCTTCCCGGGCCGCGATCTGGTACAGCATCTTGACTGATTGGGCAAGGATGAAGTCTTCTTTTTCATCGGCGGCGGTCAAGGCCGGTATCATGGGAATTATCCGTTCCAGTGCGAGCGTCTCTGAGGCCTTGAGCTTATCAAGCTGTTCAATGCGCAGTATGTGTTCAATTCCCCGCAGAAAAGACAGGCTCTTGATGCAATCCACCAGGGAAGCAAAAGAATGGTCGCCGCTGATAGCATTGTTTAGCGCATCTGCAAGGCGCCGGGCATGGGAAAACAGCGCCAGTACTCCCGCTTTTACCAACAGCGCGGCCGCGGCTGCGGAAGAATGACAGTGGTTTTTAACAAGGTCGGAGAGCTGCGATTCACAGGCCTCCGCAATGGTGCCGCCCAGATGCGATTTTTCTATCAGCATTGACGCCGCGCGTCCTGAATAGGAACAATCCCACTTTTCTCTGATAAGTTTAGCGCCGGTACGGTTTTCATAGTCCGGGCCGTAAGTTTTTCTGGCAAAGGGATTTTCAAGAAAGCACAGCCTGTGCAGAAACACCGACTGCTCCCGGTGGCGCGGTTTCGATACAATATCCAAGGTAATTGTTTTTATAACGGAAGTGGAAATGTCCATCCTGAATGACTTTGCCGCTGCCTCGAAATCCAGAACGATAGGCGGAAGCGGCGCACCATTGCCGACCTTTCCCGTTTTCTCGCCCCGCAGCAGTCTTGTGGCCTCGTTTAACACAAAGGAAGTAGCGAGGTTGAGTTCCCCTTTAACAAAACAGGAGCGAATCCCGTCCAAGAACTCGTAAACACCGGGCTGATTTTTGCCCCGCAGGGAAGCGAGGCCCAGACCCATGGCGAAAGCAGCGGCTTCTTCGGACAGAGAAATGTTTTCACGGCTTTTACGCAGGTCCTTTGCCAATCGTGTGATATGGGTCAGGGTGGCTTTTCTGCAAAAATCATTTTTACCGGAAATGAGGTTATCGTATAACGCCTGATAGTAACCCGGATAGGGCATACCGCTTTGATAGCCGGTCAACTGGTCACATTCGGCAAACGAATACGGTATAAGATACGCGTTTCCCGATACGGGTTCGATTTTTTCAAATTTTTTGTTTTCTATAAGGCGCATCAATTCCGCAGTATGGAAACCACCGGTAACGGTAAGGACGCGGCTGTACTTTTCCCGGCAGGATAAAATCTTTCCCGCCATAAACGCTTCCCGTGACGGGTGCTGCTCTTCGACAAGGAGCGTCGCCGGGTAATCAACTCGGGAGAAGTAACAAAGGGTGGTCATGTTTTTGATAAATGTTTCCGTATCAGTATCGGCGGCGGGAATTTCAAACAGCTTTTCCCAGAGTTCGCCATAATTACGGCAGTTTTCTTTTTCGCATAGTGATTCAATATAGCGGCTCCGCTGGAGGAAATAATCGTCGTAATACGTTTTGCGATCCCCTTGCGGCGTACTCTTATCAAGTTCAGCCTCGCCCAGAACAAGGCTTCCGAAGGGCAGATCAATAAAGTGAACGGGAATGTTTTTTTCCGCTGCGGTTTTCATGGCCACCAGTTCCGGCGAATATTCCAGCATGGGGTAATAACAGGCATGACGGTCTTCCCTGTCATGGTATGAATAGTAGATCGAAACCGGCGGCTCCGCGTCGTGCAAAAACGGAATCAAAACGTCGGTGTCGCCGGGACCTTCGATGAGTACGCAATCCGGCTTGTACAATTCAATGGCTTTTTTTACATGAAAGGAACAGGCCGGACTGTGGTGGCGGATGGGGAAAAAAGCCACGGGCCTTTCTAAAGAAAACACATTACGCAATATGTTTTCTATTTTATCCATTTTCTTGCTTCGTAGAACTCATCCCAGTGGCCGCCCTTTGCCTTGCTGCGGGCCTTGACCACCGAGTTAAAATAGGCTTTGAGCTTCGGCACGTCATCGCGGCTTTCTTTTACTGCCGCTCCCATCAGGTTTTGAACCAGGCTGTCAACGGAGATGCCGCCCTTGCCGTAATAGAGTCCGGTCAGAGCGGTCTGGTAATAAACCGATACCGCTTCGGCGGTACTCATCACCGCAGCAGGCTGATCAATTTTAGTGCCTTCGGCGCTTTGCCCCTGGCGCAGTTCATGGAAAGTAGTGGCAATCAGATTAATTATATCCTTATCAATGAGCTTTTGGGCCTCGCTACCCAGCATGGCCGCGCATTGCTCCTCAATGATCCTGCATTCCAGGGCCACGTTATTGATGGGGAACACGGTTTCAAAATTAAACCGCCGCTTGAGGGCGCTGGACATTTCATTCACTCCCCGGTCACGGGTATTGGCCGTCCCGATTATGTTAAAGCCGGGCTTGGCAAAGAGGAAACCATCCTCCCCCAATTCGGGAATGGAAAGAACCTTGTCGCTCATCACGCTGATGAGGGTATCCTGAATCTCGCTGGGGCAGCGGGTTATTTCCTCAAAGCGGGTGATAATGCCTTTCTTCATACCGATATACAGAGGCGCCGGAACAAGAGATTCCGTTGATGCGCCTTTTGCCAATAGCAGCGCATAGTTCCACGAGTATTTAATGTTGTCGTCGGTGGTTCCCGCCGTACCCTGCACGGTGTTGACGCTGCTGCCGGAAATGGCTGCCGAAAGCAGCTCGGAAAGCATTGTTTTCGCCGTTCCCGGTTCCCCCACCAGCATGAGGCCGCGGTTACCGGCCAAAGTGATGATACAACGTTCCACCAAGGCATCGTCACCAAAGTATTTCTGCGGAATATTGAGCTTGCCGCCTCTTTCGTTTTTGCTGCCCAGAATAAAACTGCGTACCGCCTTAGGGCTTAAGAGCCAGTTTTCCGGCTTGTGGTTGTCCTTGTCACTCTTACGCAGGGATTCAAGTTCCGCAGCGTACTGCACCTCCACCGGCGGCTTGATAAGTTGTTTCTGTGAATTATTTTTAGCCATAATTGTCCTTACCATACGCTTACAAATTTTGACAGGAACAATAAAATTTGTTACAACCATCAAAATTTCTAGGGGAGAATAAACTTATGGGATCTGACAATGGGCTTATCGCTGTAATCGAAACAAGCAAGGGGATTATTAAACTTCGCCTCTTTGACAAGGAAACCCCCGTCACCGTCGGCAATTTTACCAACTTGGCGTTAAAAAAATTTTATGATGGCCTCATCTTTCATCGGGTGATTGGTGATTTCATGATTCAAGGCGGCTGCCCCCACGGAACAGGTACAGGGGGGCCGGGATACAGCTTTGAAGACGAATTTGCTCCGGGCCTCATTCATGACCGTCCCGGTATTCTTTCCATGGCAAACGCCGGGCCGAATACAAACGGAAGCCAGTTTTTCATCACCCATGTTCCCACTCCCTGGTTAGATAGACATCATACCGTGTTCGGCTGCGTATTATCACAGGAAGATCAAAATGTGGTCAACCAAATCGCACAGGGAGATAAAATATTACAAATAACCATTGAAGGTGATTGCGGCCCTTTATTTGAACAGATCAGCTCCCATCTGGAAGAGTGGAATCAAGTTTTGGATAAGTGATCTTCTGGTAATACGGCGAACCCCTTATTCAACTTGTGCGGTGACAAGGGGAAGCGCTTAGATTATTTTGTCCGCCATAGATGCCCGAATATTGGAGTAAGCTGCAAATTAATTCGGGCATTCTTTATTTTACCTCCCGCCCCGGTTGCGGCCGTTGCAGTTTTTTCTCAAAGCCCCGGAAAAAGAAAAAGCCGGGTTGCCCGTTTCCGGCATAAAGAGCGCCGTTCTTTTCCGCAATCAGCCTCATTGCCTTTTCGGTAAAAAGGGAAATGTGTCCGTTCCGCGGTCCCGCATACCAATAGGCAGACAGGTTATGCTTCAATTTTTCCATGGGAACTGTGGTCAGCAGCGTGGTAGCGATAAAACAGGCCGGGCCGTCCTTTTTCAAAAAAGAAAAACATTCCCCAATCGTTTGGAGCGGTGTATGGGAGTGTTCCAAAACCTCAATGGCAATGACGAGATCGAAACTTTCCCGAAGGGGCGGCTTATCGTCCCCATAAAAAGGATCGTAAGACGTAACATCAAAGCCCCGGGCATTCAGATAGGTTCCGAACAGCCCCTGCCCCGATCCGAAGTCCAGCACCTTAAGTTCTTTGTGAGGGAGAAACTGCCGCTCAAACCACAGGGCGGAAAGCATGGGCCTTTTTTCGATAAAGTCGGGGTCGCATTCGGCATACCTGTTATTGTATATGTTCCCCATGAATTCTTCCGGCGTCCAGCTGTCGCAATAAGTTGTAAAGACAAAGCCGCAGAAAGGACATCCGTAATAATAAACCGGTATTCCCGCCAAAGGTTCTTTCTCGTTAAAACGAGGGTCGCATGATTTATGGAAATCAACGGTATCCAGAAGAAAACTCTTTTCACCGCATATCTTGCAGCACGTATCGCAAGCGAATGTCACTACTGTCTCCTCAACTTTCTGCTAACATCGTGATGATTTACGGGATTGAAGCAAAAGAATGGCTCCGGTAACACCAATAAGCATAACAATATTGAGAATCCATACTTGGTGATAGGATTGGAAATGATCATACATATAGCCTGCCCAAAAAGGTCCGATACTGCCGCCAATCCCGATTAAAAAAGTAAACATTCCATAAAGAGCCCCCAAGGTTTCATCGCCAAACCGCTCTGCCAAAATAATAGAGGGAAGAGGGGCAAGACATCCGTAACCAAAACCAAAAACCAGCGAAAAGAGGTAGAGCATGGCTTCAGAACGCATATTTAACAGAATAAACATTCCCAAAGCCATCATCAAAAAACCAAAAGCTACCACATATTTGGCATCGCGCACACGGTCGGTCAGCCAGCCAAAGAAAAACTGACCTCCAAAAGCGGCCAAACCCAACGATGCCAGAGAAGAAGCTGCGGTAATCGGGTTAATACCGTGATCAATGGCATAAGGAACCTGGTGAACAAAAACAGACATAATCGTCAGATACGCAAAACCAAAAGAAAGTGAAATGAGCCAAAATTGTTTATCCGTTACCAAGAATCCAGCGAAAATTTGGGAAAAAGAAGGGGGGAAAGGAGATGTTCTTGGTGACTTTTTTTCTTTTACCGCCTTTTGTTCCATATTATCCGTACCAGCTTTTGCCGCTGATCTGTCAAAAAGCAGACGGGAAACGATAATACCGATTACAAAGCTCAATATGGCAAGGGTCAGAAAACCTTGCCGCCACCCATATGTTTTGGCAATGTAGCCCGACAGGGGCGTGAGCGTCATCGTTCCCACACTGATTCCCATGGAGGCAATACCAATGGCCATGCCGCGCTTTTCGTGAAACCATTTAGCAACGGAAGAATTGCACACGACAATGCCCAATCCAGCAGCGCCTAACCCGCAAAATAATCCATACACAAGGTAAAAGATCAGCGGATTCGCGGCAAAACCAACCATCATAAGCCCCAGAGAAACGGCCAAAGTACCCATTGTAATAATGTGGGATGGCCGGATACGGTCAACCATTTGTCCGATAAAAATAGTGAAGAAGGAATAAGCGAGCATATTAAAAGAAACGCCAAGAGACACGACAGAACGGGACCACCCGTATTCGTCTGACATGGGTTTCAGAAATATTCCAAAACTGTAACGAACGCCGTAGTTAACAGCCAGAATGAGGAAGGCTCCGGCAACAATATACCATCCATAAAACAAGGGCTGTTTTTTCGTCATTGCTATCCTGATACAAAAATATCGGAACATCTCTCAGCAAGAGAAAACATTCCGATATTTGTCCGTCAAAACAAAAATATTTTTTTACCAGTAACCCCGCTCCATGCAGTTTTCTATGAATTCAATGGAACGACGGTTATCCGCGTGAAAATAATCATAAAGGGATCGGCCTACGTCGGGGTACAGGGGCGTATTTTTAAGATCTTCTATGGGCAGCCAGGCAATATCAATGGAATGAGTGTTATCTATGCGAACCTTGGGAATACCATGAACCGCAGTAGCCAAAAAGACAACATGAAGGGTCTGGGGATGGCGCTTCCCTGCCGGGGCTTCTCCTAAAAGAATAATATCCCCCACCTCAACCTTAACACCCAGTTCCTCTTTCCATTCGCTCTTTATGGCTTCGCCAAAAGGAACATCCTTATCAACTCCTCCTCCCGGAAGAGCAAAAACATCTTTGCCCCCATAAACGTATTGCATACACAGGATCTCTTTTGCCTGTTCGTACACCGCCGAGACTCTAACCCTCATTACTTTTTCCCTCGCTGGTTCATGGGAATATAATCTCGTTTGGTAAAGCCTGTATAGACCTGGCGGGGACGGTGGAGCTTCCAGTCAGGATCATCAATACTTTCTTTCCATTGACTGATCCATCCGGGTAAACGGCCAATGGCAAACATAACCGTAAACATATTTGTCGGAATACCAAAAGCCCTTAACAAAATACCGCTGTAAAAATCAACATTGGGATAAAGTTTATGATCAATGAAATAAGAATCTTTCACGGCTACTTCTTCCAAACGCTGGGCAATATCCAAAAGAGGATCATGTCTGTTCAATTTTCCCAGAACTTTATGGACAACGCCTGAAATAATCTTGGCCCGCGGATCATAACTCTTATAAACCCGGTGTCCAAATCCCATCAGACGGAACTCATCATTTTTGTCCTTGGCGCGGGCGATAAAGGGAGCAATATCGCCGCCAGCCCGATAAATCTCCTCAAGCATTTCAATAGTAGCCTGATTGGCCCCGCCGTGGAGGGGTCCCCATAAGGCGCTGATTCCAGCTGAAATCGCGGCATAAAGATTTACCCGAGCGCTCCCGACAAGGCGTACGGCGGAAGTGGAGCAATTCTGCTCATGATCCGCATGGAGAATCCAAAAAACATTCAACGCATGGACAAGATCGTCATCAATATCATAGGGTTTGACGGGAGAATCAAACATCATTTTTAAAAAATTCGCACAATAACTCAAGTCGGATTTAGGATAATTCACCTTATGTCCCCGTGAAATATTGTACGACATGGCAGCCAATGTCCTGAGCTTCGATACAAGACGGGCAAAGGTGATATTTATTTGCTCTTCTTGCGGTTTATCTTTAAGAGCTGGATAAAATTCCTGCAAGGCTGTTACCATGGACGATAGAATACCCATGGGATGGGCACGGGAAGGATAGTGTTCGAAAAATGCCCTCATGTCTTCATGGACAAGGGAGTGTTCATTCAATGATTCAGAAAAATTGGTAAATTCTTCCTGGGTGGGTAATTCGCCATTTATGAGAAGATAAGCAGTTTCCACAAAAGAAGAATGTTCTGCCAACTGCTCAATGGGAATACCGCGATGGCGAAGAATCCCTTTTTCCCCCTCCATAAAGGTAATGGCACTCTTACAACTGCCCGTATTAACATAGCCCGGATCCATTGTAATAAGCCCCGCATCTTGAAGCAGCCGGGAAATATCAATGGCGCGTTCACCTTCAGTACCGACAATAATAGGAAGTTCATATTCCTTCCCATCAACAATCAACAATGCTTTATTTTCCACCTTCTTACCCCCTAGTTTTATCAACATTTTTCTATAACAAAAAAAAAATCTTTTGCCAATCATTTTTCAGAGGGAAAAGTGTCCTTTCCCTCAAAACCTGACGGCCAAATAGCAAAACCCCGAAGACATGCTCCGGGGTTTCATATTAACAAGCGTCCAAAGGACGAATTATTCCTGGCTCCTCAGCGCGGACTCGAACCACGGACCCGATGGTTAACAGCCATCTGCTCTACCGACTGAGCTACTGAGGAATAGAAGGTTTTTATTTGGAACCTATCGGCAAGAGCTGCAAACAGAAAGCGCTTCCAAATCAACACCTGTTTTTTTGCTGATAAAAGCCAGTTGTTCCTCAGGAGCAAAATAACGGCCGCAAACGGAACAGGCTTTCATTTTAAAGGTTTTGCCGCAGATAGACCGCGTATTTTCCGTGGATGACATGGTGATCTGCCGAGTCGGACATATATAGGCGCAGCTTCCACAGCCGATACAAGCCGGCGATGGTTCTCTGTAAGGCGTTCCCAAAGCCTTATCAACGCCACGAAATGCAAATCCCAAAGCGCTGACGCCAACAACATCTTCACAGGCTTTTACGCACAGGCGGCAGAAAATACATGTCTTCCCGTCTTCAGACGGCTTGAATCTCGTTTCCGGCGCAATACCCATATTCGCCGCCATATCGCGAATGACATCCGATGTGGGGCAACGCGCCATGAGAAATTGCATGACAAAACGACGCACTTTAAGAACCCGGTCACTTTTCGTGTCAACAACAATCCCGTCTTCTGCCGCATAGAGACAGGATGTTACGATTTTCTTTCGCTTTCCTTTTGTTATCTCCACAACACACAGGCGGCAAGCGCCGGTATTTTCAAGGGTCTCATGGGAGCAAAGCGTCGGAATTTCAATTCCATTCTCCCGAGCTACGGTCAAAAGGATCTTGCCTTCTTCCGCCTGAACTGTTTTACCATCAATGACTAATTTAACCATCTTCGTTTCCCTTTATTCTATGATAATGGCATTAAAAGTACAGACCTCATAACAGGCGCGGCATTGTATACACAAATTCTGATCAATCTTATGGGGTTCCCGCCTTGATCCTGTAGCCGCCCGCGTGGGACACACCTTGCGGCATTTTCCACAACCGTTGCACTGTTCGTCCAATATGCGGAACTTGATCAACTTCTTGCAAACACCGGCAGGACACTTTTTCCCTTTAATGTGAGTTTCGTACTCTTCCTGAAAATAACGCAACGTACTGAGTACCGGGCTGGGCGCGCTCCCACCCAAGGCACAAAGAGAGCCATCTATGATGGCATCGGACATCTCCTTTAGCAATTCAATATCGCCCTCTTGCCCACCGCCGGAACATATATCTTCAAGGATGCTCCTCATGCGGCGGATACCTTCACGGCAAGGGGTACATTTTCCGCATGATTCCTTTGCCAGGAAATCAAGAAAATATTTCGCAATATCAACCATGCAGGTCGTATCATCCATGACGATCATTCCGCCAGATCCCATCATGGATCCAGCATCCGCCAACTCGTCAAACCCAACGGGCAAATCAAGAAGGGATTTGGGAATACAACCGCCGGAAGGCCCTCCCGTTTGGACAGCCTTAAACTCCCGATCGTTATAAATTCCCCCCCCAATGCCATAAACAATATCCCTAATCGTCATTCCCATGGGGACTTCTGCTAGACCAATATTGTTAGTCTTACCAACAAGGGAAAATACTTTCGTTCCCGAACTTGTTTTTGTTCCTATTTGCGAGAACCATTTACTTCCCCGCGCAATAATAATGGGAACATTGTTCCATGTTTCCACATTATTGAGATTTGTAGGCATGTCCCAAAGACCGTGTTCAACCGTATGGGTGTATTTCGCCCGCGGCTCGCCGGCTCTGCCCTCCAGAGAGGCAATTAAAGCGGTAGATTCTCCGCAGACAAAGGCTCCGGCACCTTTGGCAATTTTAATATCAAAAGAAAATTTCTGACCAAAAATATTCTTCCCTAATAAACCTGCTTTGCGGGCTTGCATAACCGCTCGATTAAGATTTTCAACGGCAAGGGGATATTCATTGCGGACATAGATGTAACCCTGGCTGGCGCCAATGGCATAGGCGCCAATAATCATGCCCTCAATAATGCTATGGGGGTCACCTTCCATGAGGCTTCGATCCATATAGGCGCCGGGATCACCCTCATCGCCGTTACAGATCACATATTTAATATCTCCCTCAGCCTCCCGGCAAGAGCGCCATTTTATACCCGTTGGGAATCCGCCGCCGCCTCGCCCCCGCAAACCGGAATCGATGATTTCCTGAACGATTTCATCCGGCTTCATCTCCGTTAAGGCTTTATGAAGACCATAGTAACCGCCTCGGGCAATATACTCTTCCATGTTTTCAGGATCAATAACGCCACAGTTGCGAGTAACCACCTTGAGCTGGTTTTTGTAGAAGGGGATTTCTTCTCTCAAAGAAATTTTACTAAACACTCGTGGAAGCCGCCCTTTAACATATTGTATCGTCTCACCGGTAAAAATATCTTCCTGCTCATCAACACGATAAAATGGCAATTCCCTGTCCAAATTCAGGCGGGCAACCTGTTCGAGAAGAACAGGAACTTTCTCTACGGTCACCTTCGCAAAAGCCAGGCGGGGCTTATTGGGAATGACAACATCCACAATAGGTTCCACAGAATCAAACCCCATACCGCCGGTTTTGACCATATCGAACTTCATATTTTTGTTTTTCTTTTCCTCAAGAAAAGCGTCATATACACTTCGTGCCCCTGCAGCAATACTATTTGTCGTCATTCCGATGCTTATACGTATCTTCGTACTCGGAAAGAGCAGGTCCCGTCCTTTTTTTGCTGCCTTATCCAAGGCATCCAACGTATTGATTTTGCTCACATTACCTCCCGTATCTCTTTGCCATATACGTTCTTAAAACCCTGGGGATTTCATCTTGGGTCATTTGGGGATGGATCGTATCATTCACTCTGACAACCGGTGCAATACTGCAGCAACCGAGGCAGCCAACCCGATCAACGGAAAACAAACCGTCCTCCGTCGTTTCGCCGCAATTGATACGTAAACTGCGCTCAAAAGTGTCAAGAAGATTCATGCCTCCCTGAACATGGCATGTTGTACCTGTGCAGACTTCAATAATAAACCGTCCCCGAGGAGTTAAGCTAAAGGCATCATAAAACGTTGCAACTTCATATACCCGCGCCATGGGAATATCCATCTGCTCATGAATGGTAAGCAATGCTTCCTTGGGAAGATAGCGATATTCATCCTGCACATCCTGAAGGATTGCCACAAGGGCGCTCTTATCACCCTTGTACTTTTTAACGATTTCTTTTACCTTATCCTGCATTGTATTTTCAGTATTCATGCCCTAATCACCTTATCGCAATAATTTCAGCCCTGGTTTGCCGACATCTCTGCCCATGATTTTGAGTGTTCAATTTTATTTAAGAGTTTCTTGTATTCCAAATTTGTTCTCTCCTGGAAAGATTGAACCTGCTCAGGCGTGAGATGGCGAAATCTTCCCTGGTGTTTTATGTAATCCTGAATGGGGCGCAGATTTTCCGGCATACTGACGGTCATCCTGTAACGTCCCTGCTCAGCCTCATATAAGGGGAAAACACCCGTTTCCACAGCCAGCCGCCCCATTTTAATACACGCTTCCGAAGGACATCTCCAACCTGTGGGGCATACGGACAAACAGTGAATATAGGCAGGGCCGTCAATTTCCCGTGCTTTTTTCACCTTGTTCATGAAATCAAGGGGATAACTGTTACACGCCGTCGCCACATAGGAAATATTATGGGCTGCCATAATTTCAGGCAAGTTTTTCTTCCACGTTTTATTGCCCATACTGGCAACGCCTGGGGGCGCCGTCGTCGTTGAAGCCCCGAAAGGAGTGGCGCTGGAACGCTGAATACCGGTATTCATATAGGCTTCATTGTCAAAGCATACGTAGAGCATGTTATGCCCTCGCTCCATAGCGCCGGAAAGCGCCTGCAAGCCAATATCTAATGTGCCGCCATCGCCGCCGATGGCAACAGCTTTTACATCACGATTGGGAATCCTTCCCTTGCGCCGCAGAACTTTTAACGCCGCTTCGACGCCAGATCCCACTGCCGCTGCATTCGGAAAGGCCACATGAATCCATGGAAGCTCCCATGCCGTCGTCGGATACAGACTGGAAATAACCTGCATACAACCCGTAGCATTGATGATGACCGTATCTTTACCCAAAGCTTTACACATCAAGCGGATAGCCAATG
Source organism: Syntrophobacterales bacterium (assembly GCA_031285215.1). Classification (GTDB taxonomy): domain Bacteria; phylum Desulfobacterota; class Syntrophia; order Syntrophales; family JAAYKM01; genus JAAYKM01. The sequence goes on from JAITWQ010000237.1 coordinate 11,929, forward strand.
CTTCACCGCAACCCTGGCATGCCCGATGACCCGGCGTAAAATACTCCTCACGATCAACCAACTTAGGCGCGTATAGATCAAAATTCTCAATTAAACCGACGGGGTGTCCTTTTAAAGTATTCATTCTCCCCTCACTCCATAAAATTCATACTGGTCTTTGGACCGTTTCTTATCTCCAGACCGCATTTTTTCAAACATTTTAATAAAGTCTTCCACGGCCACATCGCGTCCGCCCAAACCAAAGATATAGTTCGTAATAGCGGGACGATCAGTTTCTCCATACAGACTGGAACGCACCTCGGAAGCGACAGGCCCGCCAGGTCCGCCAAAGGACACGGCGCGATCCAAAACCAAAAGCGATTTAAGCCCTTTTGCAGCTTTTCTTACATCCTCGTAGGGGAAAGGACGCCAAAGTTTCAATTTTAAAAGACCGACGGGAATACCTTTTTCTCTGAGGGCGTCAATGGCGATTTCCGCCGTTTCCCCCATTGATCCCATGGTCATAATAGCCTCTTGAGCGCCTTCCATCTTATAGGATTCTACTGGCTCATAGCGCCGGCCAAACGCTTTTTCCCATTCCGCCCATACTTTGAGGATAGTTTTTCTCGAATTAACGATGGCAACCTCCCTCGCCTTGGTCGCTTCAGAGTAAATTTCCGGCAATCCCAGCGTTCCCATGGAACATGGGTGATCGGGGTGCAATGACGCAAACGGCTTATATGCCGGCAGAAAAGCATCCACTTCACTTTGCGAGGGAAAGTCCATGACCTCGACAACATGGGTAAGCTGAAATCCATCCAAGTTCACATTAATGGGAAGTAAAACGTCCGCGTCTTCCGCAATGCGAAATGCCTGGATAATCATATCAATAACTTCCTGCCCGTGGGAGGCGAAGAGAGAAATCCATCCCGTGTCGCGCTGTGACATAATATCCGAGTGATCGTTCCATATATTCAGGGGACCTGAAAGCGCCCTGTTTCCCAAAGCCATTACTACGGGCAATCTCATGGAAGAGGCGATGGACATAATTTCCGCCATATAGAGCAACCCTTGAGAACTTGTCGCCGTAAAAACTCTCGCTCCGGCTCCGGAAGCGCCCATACAAGCACTTAAGGCGGAATGTTCAGATTCGACACATATATATTCTGCGTCCAGTTTCCCTTCGGAAACAATATTCGCAAGATGTTCCGGTACGTGTGTATTAGGTGTGATCGGATAGGCGGCAACAACATCAGGTCTGCAAAGAGCGGCGGCCTCTGCTGCAGCAAGTGCTATTTCCATTCCTTTGCGCTCTCCCATAAACTAGCCCTCCTCAACCATCTTGATGGCAAAAGGCCAGCATTCATGAGCACAAATACCGCAACCTTTACAATAATCAAGATTCGCTTCAAAAAAACCGTCTTTTCGCTCGATGATACATCCTTCAGGACAAAAGATATAGCACACGCCACATTTTATACATTTTTCATTATCACATATGGGCCTTTGCGCCCGCCAGCCACCTGTATGGTACTCTCGCGCACTTCCCGGATTGGAGACAATACAACCAATGTTAACGTCTTGCCAGTCCTCAGGCCATTTTTTGCTCTTCATAATCAATCCCTCAAATAAATGCGTGTTACTTGATTTTCACTTCTTTGAAAGCCTGCTTCATTGCCGCTATATTTTTTGATGCTATTTTCCCAAAGCGGTGTTCTACGGGATCATCCATGGCGCTCAATCCAACAATATTTGTAACCTTAACTACTGCGCCCAACATTGTTGTATTGGTGATTGGCACTCCCAATTCTTTCCAGGCAATGCTGGTCGCGTCAACTGTGGCAATCGCTCCGGAATAATTGAGGATCTTCATGACGTCTGCCGCTTTTTTCGATGTGTTGACAATCAATACGCCATCTTCTTTCAATCCTTCCGTAAGATTCACCAAACCTATCAGACCTTCATCCAAAACAACAACAACATCCGGACGATACACCCCGGATCTGATCCTTATTCTTTCCGAATCAACACGATTAAACGCCGCGACAGGAGCGCCGCGTCTTTCAGGACCAAAGCTCGGAAACCCCTGAGCATACTTTCCTTCCCCAATGGCCGCCAGGGCAAGCAACTCGACCGACGTTACCGCTCCCTGACCTCCTCTGCCATGCCATCTGAATTCAACCATTCTATTATGTCTCCCTTGGCGCTATTTCTTGAGAGTAAAAAAAACCGATACGCTTAAGAAGCACTTCCTATTACATTAGAGAAATTGTGTCAATATGATTTTTTGTATTCTCTGGCAATTGGACAAGCCAACGGCACATTTTTTCATGTCTGCGATTTTATGGGAATATTTACAATAAACTACGGAGAACAAACCACAGGGGGAATTTAATCTGCAAAAAATTAAAAAATTCCCAACCGGCATCCCGCTGCGATCACACCTCCCAGTTCACGGCATTTCGCCAGATCTTCCAGTGTTAATTCGCCTTTTGCAATAACCGGTTCATAAACTTTTTTGAAGCGATACCCCGCCGCAACCCTTTCAATGGCCCGCAACGCCCCCATGCCATCATTGTCTGCGCTGACAAAAATGACATAAGGTTTGCGGAAAACCTTCTTCTCAACGGCATAAAAGGTTCTGTCAAAAAAATCTTTAATCATTCCCGACATATAACCAAAGTTCTCCGGCGAACCAATGGCGATGCCATCGGCCCAAAGGACATCTTCCGAGGTGGCGTCACCTGCTTTTTTCATCAGAACACGCGTTCCCTCTATTGCTATAGCTCCCTCATAGACAGCCTCGGCCATTTTTTCCGTATGGCCGGTCTGGGAATGATAAACAAGAAGAATTTTTACCATCGAATCGCCTCTTTATTCCGCAAACAAAATCATGACGTTCAGGGATTTAAAGCATGCAGAGCCGCCATCAGGCAAGGCAAAAGGAAAAATCTGATCAGAGAATCTCTTTGTTATCCATGCCATAAAGCTTTGTAACCTGCTTGATATAATTCTTTGTTTCTTCGGGCATTCGCGCGGGGCGGCTTTCCAGATTTCCCATTCCCCAATTATAGGCAGCCAGGGCCAGGGAAACGTCTCCATTATAGCGATTTAAGAGTTTTTTCAAATATCGCGTGCCACCCATAATATTTTCTTCCGGATCATAGGGATCATTGACCCCTAATTCCTTTGCTGTGCCCGGCATTAACTGCATTAATCCCATGGCACCCTTGGGCGAACGGGCGGAAGCGTCAAAATTACTTTCAACCTGAATAACGCTGCGGATTAAACCGGGATCAACGTCATGGGCTGCCGCCGCTTTTTGCACGAATCTTTCAATGGAAGCGAAGGATGAGTACCTTTTTCTTTCCGGTTCCACAACGGCAGGGGAAATTTGTTCCTCTTTTTTGTTACTTTCCATGCCCGCAGCATATCTGGATAAGAAAAGTTCCCAATTTTCCTTTTGGGGGCTGTTTAATCCGTCTGTGCTGACAGATTGGATTAAACGCTCATTCATTTTGATATTCAACCACTGAATCATTTGTTGAATCATCTCCTTATCCAAAGGGACATCATGACTCTGTGAAGCGTCCGCCGTCATCTTCCTGAGTATTTGCGAAAACATGCTGCCTGGATTTGGCGGTATGGAAGGGGAATATGTTGGCCTGTTCTGAGACGAAAGAACTTGCGAAAACAAGCTGTTATCCGTTTGTATGCTCATTCCTTATCCTTCTTTTATGAATTGTATTATTTACACTTTATTGCAATATCGAGGCCATCTTGCTTTTTCCGCAAAAGTTTTCTGCCCCTTTCGGGTTACCGGTTTTGCGTCCACTCGTATAAAATAATTGCCGCCGCCTGGGGGAGACTTAGAGATTCAGCGTCACCAAAATGTGGAATACACCAGTTTTCCCGGGCCATGGATAATATCTCTTCCGGGAGGCCATGACTCTCACTTCCCAAAATAACAACGGACGGTTCATGGAGGGGATGCGGTTTTTGTCCTTTCCGGTTTGTCGTGGCAATCAGGACAAAGCGTTCTTTCAATATGGATAAGATTTCCGGAAAGGAAAGATTCTCCCAAATGCGCAAATGGAATACGCTGCCCATAGACGCCCGGATTGCCTTCGGATGGGCTGCGTCAACGGAATTTTCGCTGATAAAAATACTGGTAATCCCAAACCAGTGGGCGGTGCGGAAAATGGCTCCCAAATTGGCGGGATTGCCAATCTGATACAATAATAAACAGCGAAGATCATCAAAGCCGCAAGGGGCAGGAAGTGACACGGATATCCGCGGCATCAGCGCCGCGATACCTTCCGCTTCTTTATCCTGGGTAATGTGTTTCCATTCTCCCGGCGACAGCAGGTAAAGCCTGCTGCCTTTCACTGCCGCGAGCAGACCTGCCAGCTTCTCCTCTTTATCCTCACGGACCAGGAAATATTCGGCTCTTTTTCCGCTGCGGAGAATTTCCTGAACAACCTTAATCCCTTCGGCAATAAAAAAGCCTTCTTTTTGCCTCTTTTTCGGCTGATTTAATCCTGACCAAAACTTCAGTTGTCCCTTTGATGGTTTTAAAAACATGGTTTCAAAGTTTTTTGGGACGTTCTTTATCCGCACCAAGACCGCTTCGGGAACGTATAACCCAAATCATGCCGCCGCCAATGATCATCAATAAACACAGCACCTGCCCCATGGTGAGGTTTCCCAGGATAAATCCCAAATGATCATCCGGTTCCCGGAAAAATTCAATAACGAACCGCACCAACCCATAGCCTATCAAGTAGAGGGACGCCAGGCACCCATAAAACCATTTCTTTGTTCGCAGCATCCAGAGAAGGGTAAAAAGAAAAATGCCTTCAAAAAAAGCCTCATAGAGCTGGGATGGGTGGCGCAGTAATCCCATGGGATCGGACGGAAAATACATCCCCCAAAAAACATCGGTGACGCGGCCATAAAGTTCGCCATTGATAAAATTACCCAGCCGCCCAAACGTATAGCCCAGGGGAATGGCCGGAACAATTAAATCCATAAAATACCAGAAAGAAATCTTACGTCTGCGGCAAAAAATGATTGTTCCCACAAGAAAGCCAATCAGCCCGCCATGATAAGACATGCCGGCAATGCCGGTAAAATGAAATACCGGAGTAAATTGAAACGGCAGAAAAATCTCCAGAGGATGGACGGCGTAATAGCCAAACTGATAAAAGAAAACATAGCCCAATCTCCCGCCCAGGATGACGCCCAAGATGGCCCAGATGCAATAATCCTGGATCGTTTCCAAACTTAACAGATGGTGTTCTTTTTTTATGCGGTACGCAACCAAAAAGTAAACCAATCCAAAGGCCGCCAGATACATGAGGCTGTAATATCTGAGTTGGAAAGATCCTATTTCCAAAAGGTTAGGATTAATATGGGTGGGAAGAGATTGCCAGGTAATCATTCAGATATACAAACCCACAGCTAAAACGCCACTGCCCGCCCGGGGGCGTTCAATGGAGAGGAATAAAAATGAAAACAAGCTGATTCCCTCGCCGCAATCCGGCATCAATAGGCCACCCCCTTGAGTTCCTCCACATAGAGCTGCGCGGAAAATGCCGCAGTCGCGCCATCTCCGCAAGCGGTCACCACCTGGCGCAAAAGCTTTTGCGTACAGTCGCCGCAGGCAAAGACGCCCTTTGCCGATGTCCTCATTTGCGGATCAACAAGTATGGCGCCATCATCCCCAAGGGCAGCATGCCCTTTGACCAAGCCGCTGTTGGGGTTTAAGCCGATGAAAACAAAAACACCGGATGCCGGGATGTCCCAGATTTTCTTTTCATTCCCTGCGTCGCGAAGGCGTACATTTGTCACCGTTTCCGTTCCGGAAATTTCCTCGACAACGGCATTCCAGATAAAGGAAATCTTTTCATTTGCCAATGCTCTTTCCTGAAGAATCGCCGTTGCACGTAAACGTTCACGCCGGTGTACAATGGTTACGCCGGACACAAATTTTGTCAGGAAAATGGCCTCCTGAACCGCCGTATCTCCCCCGCCGACAACAACCACGTCGCGATTACGGAAGAAAGCGCCATCGCATGTGGCGCAATACGATACCCCGCGCCCGGTATAGCGCTCCTCCCCGGGAACGGCTAATTTCCGCCAGTGGGCACCCGTCGCCACAATAACGGACAGGGCATTGAATGATTGCTCACCGGCCTGAACAATCCAGCCTTGCCGCCCTTCCCATGCCGCCGGAAGCAGGGCCGTACAATCGGCCTGGGTTACGGATAAGCCAAAAGATACGGCCTGATTACGAAACATTTCCACCAATTCAAACCCGCCCGTACCGCCGGGTATGCCGGGATAATTTTCAAGCCAATCCGTGGTTGTAATCTGGCTGACCGTAGAGGCCCCTTCAATCAACTGCACTTTCAGATTCGCCCGCGCCGCGTAAAGTCCTGCCGTATATCCTGCCGGCCCGCCGCCGACAATAAGTACATCCCAAATATCGGGTTTCTCACCCATAGCCTCTGTTCCTCCTTTTGCAAAACAATGGCATTGCCAAATCTTTTAAACGGCAATACTTCCCTGAAAAACCTAACCTTTTTTCTTTTGTTTCATCTCTTTCTTCTTCGCCTTCAAAAGAGCCTTGCCCTCTTTTTTTTGTCTTTTGGCATCATTGCCGGCGGACAACGGTCCTGAAGAAGCGGCTAGGGAAGAAGATTTTTCCGCCGATACAGGCACGGAAGGCCCTGTCTCCTGAACCTTTTTGCGGCTAAAGCGGCTCATGACATATTTGGCAAAGGACTTGCCAAACTGACCGATAAAGCCCGTAATCAGGATGATCAAAACCCATACACCAACCTGCCACGTAAAAATATCAGCCATTTGAAACCCGGCGAGGGACATTCTCTCCTCCTTGCAAAAGTTAAAATACATCATTCCGTAAGCATTGACCATAGAATTTTCCTGCTCCTTTATAGAAGCCGGAAGAGTAAAAGGACGTACTTTTCAAGAAAATATCCCGTATCATTGCAAACGCAATGAAGCGGTTCAGGAAACCTGATATGGGAAGCGGCCTCGCGCCTTCACAAAGGTGCAATGACTGGTGCAAAGGGCGTTTTAACTTTCATTTTTACGTTTTTACTGATTATAAGATGCTACAAAAATCTTATGGGGTCAACATCAGGGGTTATTTTTAGCGTTTTTGATTTATTGGCAAGGATAATATCCTGCGCCAGGCTATGGAGGTGAGAGATGTTTTTGCCCTTTAAAAGAATCTGCCAACGGTATTGCCCGTATAATTTTTCAATGGGAGAGTGGGAAGGGCCAATGATTTCGACTGCATTATAGATGGTTTTCTTTTTTATCGCGGCCATGGCTTGCCTTAGCGTTTCCATGGCTTTCTCCGCTCTGTTTTTATGGGGTGCAGAAAGATGAAGAGCCACCAGACGGCTAAAGGGAGGATAAATTAAAGTTTTCCGTACTTTGATTTCGCTTTGATAAAAGGAGTGATAATCTTGGTCACGGGCCTTTTGCAGGACATAATAATCAGGATTGACCGTTTGTATAATCACCCGCCCGGGTATATCTCCCCGGCCGCTGCGCCCGGAAACTTGAGTGAGGAGTTGAAACGTCCTTTCTGCGGCGCGAAAATCAGGAATATTCAGAGAAAGATCGGCGGAAACGATTCCCACCAGATTAATATGGGGGAAATCGTGGCCTTTGGTAATCATTTGCGTACCCACCAAAATATCTATTTCCCTTCTTTCCAATGCCGACAGGATCATTTCTCTGTTTTTTCCTGTGGCTGTGTCTCTGTCCATGCGGCCAATGGCAGCGCCGGGAAAATGCCGCCGCACTTCCGCTTCCAGCCGCTCTGTTCCTGTTCCGTAGCGGATAATGCGCTCCTTGCCACAGTTGGGGCAAATTGAAGAGGCCTTTTCCTGGTGGCCGCAGTAATGGCAGTGGAGCATTTCTGTTTCCCTGTGGTAGGTCAGGGAAACGGTGCAATTGGGACATGAAATTGTGTGCCGGCAATCGGGGCAATAAAAAAAGGTGTGAAAGCCGCGCTGGTTGAGAAACAGCAGGATTTGATACCCTCCGGCGAGGCTTGCCGACATGGCGGAGATAAGGGGGGGAGACAAAATAGAAATGGTGTTCCTATTTCTTTCATTTTCCATGGGAACAATGGTTACTTCAGGCAGGGAACGGTTTTCAACGCGATCGGGAAGGGAAAGATATGTGTATCGTCCCAGCTGGGCGTGAAAAAAAGTTTGTATGGACGGCGTGGCCGATCCGAGGACAACCGTTGCTCCCGACAACTTGCCCCTCATGATGGCGGCGTCCCGGCCATGGTAGCGGAATCTTTCATCCTGCTTGTACGATTCATCATGTTCTTCGTCAACAACGATGAGTTTCAAATTTTTCAACGGGGCAAAAACAGCCGAGCGCGCACCCACGACGATTTTTATTTCCCCTTTATGGATATCCAGCCATTGTTCATAGCGAAGAGAGGGAGAAATTTCACTGTGCAAAATGGCCATATCCATCCCCGGAAATCGGGGCTGAATGCGTTTCGCGAGTTGAATGGCCAGTGAAATCTCCGGAGCAAGGAACAAGACATCGCCTCCGGAAGCAATGACCTTTTTTGCTGCGGCGATGTAAACCTCTGTTTTGCCGCTGCCCGTAACGCCGTGGAGAAGCATTACGGAAAACTGCGAGGATGAAAACGCCATGACGATCTTTTCCACTGCTTTTCTTTGATTTTGGTTCAGAGACGGCGGCGGTGATGATTCGATCTCTCCCGTTAAAAATATGGAAAACGGCTGCCGCGATTTCCTTTTTTCGGTAAACTCAATATATCCTTTTTCGTGCAGGGCTTTCAGGATGGATGGCGTACAATATTCTCTCTGTTTCAGGACGGAAAGGGACATCTCTCCTGTGGAGATAACGTTTTTGAGGAGGGCGTGTTGTTTGGCGGTGAGCTTCCTGTCCGCATCGGGGGGATTTGCTTTTACCCATCTTTCATATCGCTTGGACAAATGTCCCGTATCCGGGCGGTCTTCGCAGCGGATAATTTTTTTCTTCTGAAGATTTTTAATGGTTTCTGCCAGCGTTTTGGCCGGCATTACTTTTTGCGCCTGGTGTTGAAGAATACCATGCGTATTTTCTGCCATAAGGTTCAGGAGAAGATGTTCTTCTGCACCTAAATCATCGGGACACACTTTCTCAAAGGCCGCTCCGGGTAAGATCCATCGTCTTACCCTGGCATCTCTTTCTTTCGGGAGAATCTCAAAGAGAACCCTGCCCAGGGGCTGCATGTAATAGCTGGCCAGCCATTGATAGAAAAGCAGATCATTTTCACCAAAAAGAGGATCGTGATCAAGAATGGAGATAATATGTCTGGTATCGCGGCGGTCGGAATCTGTCAGAAGTTCCAGAATACAGGCGGCGGCAGTCGTTTTTCCAAAGGGAACAAAGACCCGCTTCCCCGGTTTTACTTCCGGCAGGAGATGATCCGGGACAGCATAGGTAAATGTTTTATCTGTCGGAATATTGAGGGCAGTTTTGACAAACATCATGGACGCCGCGCGGGGCTTTCTGAGGAGGGCATAAGAAAACTTTCATACCGCCGGGCATGAAATATGGAAAACATTTAAAACAGGATGCGCTTATTCTCCCTTTAGCTTTTCCAGTTTTTCCTGAAGGGTTTTACATTCGATGCAAAATGTCGTAACCGGTCTTGCCATAAGCCTTTTTTCAGAAATGGGGCCGCCGCAGTCTTCGCAGATGCCAAATGTCCCCTCGTCAATACGCTTTATGGCTTCCTGCATTTTCGCGATAAGTTTTCTTTCCCTGTCACGAATACGCAGTTCAAAATTTCTGTCTGATTCCAGAGAAGCCCGATCCGTCGGGTCGGGAAAATTAACCTTCTCCATTGTCATTTCCGAAACAGTTTTTTCCGCCCCTCCAAGTAGTTCGGAGATTTTTTGGGTCAGTAAGAATCTAAAAAAAGCTAATTTTTCCGGTTTCATAGCCAGCTGCTCCGATCCATAATCTTCTTCCAGTATATGAAAAGGAATAATTTGTAAAGAAGAAAAATAGCGGGAGGCAGACGAAGCGAAGCCTTATTTTTCTGATTCATCTATATAAACGCTGATGATTTTATCAATGATATTGGTGGTTGAAACGTCCGGCACAACGGGAATAATGGCAACATGC
>JAITWQ010000110.1 GCA_031285215.1 Syntrophobacterales bacterium
CGGCACGGTCAAAAACCGCCCGATGACTCGTAAAAACACCTGAAACTCAATATAAAAACAAAAACACGACTCTCAACAATCCGAGCCTTATAAATTACATGCCTTCCTAATAATGAAATGGAAATTACAATGAAGTTCTCATTGTTGCTAACATATCCAAATAAAAAATGTCAAGACCTTTGTGAAAACAAAAAACAATGTACAAACTACACAAAATCAAAGGCATCGCGAAACAACTGGATCTCCGGCGGATCCTTCGACAACAGAATAGACACAACATCGAATCTCGCATAGTAATTATTAATTTTTTTCTCTTCAATATACCATAGGGCAACCGCTGACATTTTTTTTCTCTTCTTAAAATCAACCGCTTCTTCCGGCTGGCCGAATATCGTAGAGTGTCTGGTTTTTACCTCAACGAATACAAGTGTTTCTCCATCTTTCGCAATCAGGTCAATTTCTCCACAGGGACAGCGGTAATTTCTATCCATAACATGGTATCCCCGCTGACGAAGGTAGGAAAACGCAATATTTTCACCTTCCTGACCCTTGCTTCGTGTGGAGTTACGCACCATGGCAATCACCGAAATCAAATTCCGCGTTTTGAACGTTTTTCTTGTCCCACCGAAAAGATTGCCGATGAATCTTGCACGGCCCATATTGCCTGAGGGCGGACAAATGCTGTGCAGTTCCATATCCTTTATTTTTCAGGAAATTATAGTGCGGAAATTGCCGATGGTACATTTCCATAACGCGGTCGCGAGACACCTTGGCGATAATGGAAGCGGCGGCAATGGAAAGGCTGAGATTATCCCCGCCGACAATGGTTTTTTGGGGAATAGAAACGGGGAGATGCTGATTGCCGTCAACAAGAATAAAATCGGGCGGAAGGGCGAGATCAGCAAGGGCTTCCTGCATTGCCAGGAAAGTGGCTTGCAGAATGTTAATTCTGTCAATTACAACAGCCTCAACAGTCCCCACGCCCACGGCAAGTGCCTCTTCATATATCAGATCATAAAGTAAACGGCGCTTACTGTCGGCAAGCTTTTTAGAATCCCGGATTTCCGTATTTTTATATCCCTGGGGCAAAATCACAGCGGCAGCGATAACAGGTCCGGCCAAAGGCCCGCGGCCGACTTCATCAATTCCCGCCACCATTTTTGCGCCCATACTATGGGCAAGCAACTCAAATTGGTCCATGCGCACACACCCTCAAACAATTCACCATGAACCACAAACGCGAAAGCAGGAATTTACCTGCTTTCCGATACCCTTTAAATTATTCCTCTCAAATTATGTTTAAGAGGTCTTTTTCAATTCTTCAATTCTGGCTTTTTTGCCTCTCAGCTTACGCAGGTAGTATAACCGTGATCTTCTAACCCGCCCCCGTGTAACCAGCTCAATACGGTCAATGACCGGCGAGTGCAGGGGAAAAGTTTTTTCCACGCCAATACCATAGGATATTTTGCGAACGGTAAAGGTCGCACGGCTGGTACCCTGGCGTTTACGGATAACAACGCCCTCATAAACCTGAATTCGCTGTTTCTGCCCTTCCACGATACGGATATAGACCTTAACCGTATCCCCTGTTTTGAATTGAGGAATATCCTCCCTCATCTGTTCTTTCTCAAAAAACTCCACGACATTCATAAGAGAAATACCCCCTCATAATTATTCATCCACATAATTTAACTTCCAGCCCAATAACACCTTTACGAGTGAAACGGAAAAACTTTATTTCTTTATACGCTTTCAAATGAATTTTCAACTTTTTATTAATACGGCCCTTTTGTCATCTTCCCAGCAATCGATCCAGAATAATGGCGGCGGCAGAGCGAACTGACAGGTGATTATAGTCACTTATCCCTCTGACAGGCTCAAGAAAATAATGGGCTTTGGCAAAAATCTGTTCGGAAAAACCCCACCCTGTTCCAAAAAGGATAAGATATGGTTCCTCTCTCTTCGATATCTTCTCCCGCAACTCTGCGCAGGAAAGCAACGTTCCCGTAAGACCTGCTCCTGTTAAAACGATACGGGGATATTTCCCAAAAGCATCTTTCATGTCGGCAATAACATCATCCAGACTTTCCCTAAGATCAACCAAAGAAAATGCTTCCTTACGGAAAGGATTATACAGACGGCCATACCCGTAGCGCCAATGGTCAATAATTTTTTCAACCAGGATTCTTTGCTTGAGGATGGGCGTGACAATATAGAATTTTCTCAAGCCGAAAGTCCGCGCACATCTGGCAATGTCGTGAATATCAGCATTGGCGACGGACGTTACGGAAACACGTCCTTTCTTATCACGAACCGAATCATGTAAAAGAGCAATACTAACCGGATGAGGTGCAGACATATCAATCGCCGCAATCTGTTTTTATTTTATCCAGAAATTGTTTATCTTCCTGTGAAAGCTGATCATGTTTCAGCAAATCAGGCCGTCTCTTCCAGGTTCTTTTCAGAGATTCCCGCCTTCTCCATGCGGCTATTTCCCGATGATGACCCGAAAGCAAAACATCTGGAACAACCCATCCGTTATATTCTCCTGGCCGCGTATATTGAGGATATTCCAAAAGACCCATGGAAAAGGACTCCGCTTCAACAGACTCATTATTGCCAAGGACGCCCGGAATCAACCGGCTGACCGCATCGACAATAACCATGGCGGGAATTTCTCCTCCCGTAAGAACATAGTCTCCCACGGAAATCTCCCCGTCAACCAGATGCTGCCTGATGCGCTCATCAACACCCTCATAATGACCGCAAATCAGCACAAGCTGCGAAAAGGCCGATAACTCTTCAACCATCGACTGATCAAG
>JAITWQ010000111.1 GCA_031285215.1 Syntrophobacterales bacterium
TCTGCCGGAGGCAATGAGAACAGCGGTTCCGTCTTCTCCGTCTCCGTTGCAGGCACTGGCGATTCAGCCGGTAAATCCTGCTTTACTTCGTCTGCCGAAGGTAATGAGAACAGCGGTTCCGTTTTCTCCGCCTCCGTTGCAGGTGCTGACGATTCAACCGGAGATTCCTGCTTCACCTCGTCCTCCGCAGGCAGTGCGAACAGCGGTTCTGTCTTCGCCGCAGGGGGCGGCACTTCCTCCGTCCCTTCTTCCGCAAAAATTATCCCGCCTTCCTGAACATGATGCAATTTACGTTCGATAACCCGTGATCGTTTCAAGGCGTCGTCCATGGTGTTGGCTGCCTGTTCCAGTTTCTTTCTGACCCCCTCAAGGGTGCCGCCAAATTTACCGAATTCGGCCTTGACCGCTGCCAGAACCTGCCAGACCTCGCTTGTTCGTTTCTGAATGGCAATGGTACGAAACCCTATCTGCAAACTGTTTAGTAATGCCGCAAAGGTGGAAGGGCCGGCCACAAGGATCCGGTGTTCCCGCTGGAGAAAACCGGTCAAATCCGGACGCCGGACGATTTCCGCATATAAACCTTCTACGGGAAGATAGAGAATGGCAAAATCCGTCGTCTTGGGAGGATGCAGATATTTCGCGGCAATGTTTTTGGCCGCAGTCTTTATGCGTGTTTCCAAAGCCCTTGATGCTTCCTGTGTTTTATCTCCGTCACCCCTTTCCTGAGCCTCCGCCATGCGCAGATAATCCTCCAGAGGAAATTTCGCATCAATGGGCAGCAGCACTTCCTCTCCGGAATCTCCGTTACCGGGAAGGCGTATGGCAAATTCCACCATGTCGTTGCTTTGCCCGCCTGTACGTACATTCTTTTCATACTGTTCCGGTGATAAAATTTCGTTTAACAGACTTTCCAGCTGCACCTCTCCCCAAGTCCCGCGGAGCTTCACATTGGAAAATATCTTTTTCAGATCACCAACCCCGGCGGCGAGATTTCGCATATCACCCAGGCCCTGATGCACCTGTTCCAATCGCTCCGAAACCTGGCGGAATGATTCGCCGAGCCGCCGCTCCAGGGTTCCCTGAAGTTTTTCATCAACGGTCAGGCGAACCACTTCAATATTTTTGGCATTATCCTCCTGAATTTGCTGCAGTTTTTCTTCAACGGTTTTCTTTACCTGCTCGATTCTGTCCTCACTGATTTTGGTTATCTGTCCTATTCTCATAGAGAAAGAGTCAAGATTATTACGCTGTTCAAAAATTTGCTCCGTCACCTTTTTATCTACGGAGTCTTTGAATTCTTTCAATTCGCGAGTTACTTCCGTTTCCAGTGACTCTTTCATTTCCTTCAGTTCATGGGTCATATCGTGCCGTGTTTGGCGGGAATTTTCCGCTTCCTCTGAGCGAATATGGCTCATCTCATCACGAATCATCCGATCCAGACGTTCGTGTCCCCGCTCAATGGCCACCATGAGCAGGGCCGACCGATCTTTTCGCATCAGCATGAAAACACACACCCCCATCAGTGCTACCGCCGCCAACAGTATTAACAGCCAATCCATAAATTCTTGCCTCCTTACTGATTACAATGTGCACTGCATAAACGAACCGGCATCCGGCTGATAAAAGAAGCCATTCGTTCTTAATTAACCTCTGGACGATAGCAAATTATACGCCACAAAGACATAAGGAAGCAATTTATATCTCGAAAACCCGCTGATTTTCCCGTTATACCTGTCTGACCGTTTTACACAGGGGTATGCATATTTTTGAAAAAGGTATAGGAAGAATATTTTAGAGAGACTTGGCTTTTATCAAGAATCACGGCAACATTAACCTCTCTTTTGTGGGGCATCTAGGGGCGGTTGATCCGCCCAGTATCATGTGGCGTTTACGCGATCACGAAGAGATGTCAATACTTCTGCTTTCCAGAGTGAAGTCCTTAAATATAACGACGCGTCCTCCATACGCACTCTGAAGGCATCTCGCATCTTTGGGACCTTAAAATTCCTTCAAAATTAACCCCGTGAGCGGTGCTTCTCAAATGTTGCTATTTCGTCAGGAGATGGGTCATCTTCTTCGATGTCGTCCCATGTCTTGGGTTTTAGGGAATACGTTTCTTTCACATACAGTAAAATGCGCTTTGCCTCGCTTTCCCCTATGCAATCCAGTATGCTTAGCAGTTGTTCCTTCGCTGACATGTTTTTTTTACTCCTTTCATTTATAAACGTCACCGCGGCTGTCAATCCTGATTACATGAATTTTATCGCTTTCCTTTTCAAAGAGAACGCGAACACTTCCGACCCTGAGGCGGTAACCTCCGTCAATACCTTTGAGCTTTTTAACATCACCGGCAGGAAGGGTACTTATGGCTCGTTTTATCCTTGCCCCTTGTTTTTCTGTTTGCTTGCCAAGAATAATCAATGGCTTGTTTTGAATAATCAACTTCCAATTTACCTTTCCAAATCCGTCAAATGTTAAAATTTTCCTTTAGAGTCAACCACTTTGCCGATGATATGAAAATCAGCATCACCATCTTTGAGGATAAAAAACCATAGCAAAGGTTAACAATGGACACAACTAATAATTTTATACTCTTGGGGTAGTTTTAGCCGCCGCTGCCTCCTTGCAGACAGTTTTTATCTTCCTGCTCAACGCCGTCCGCAATCCCGCCATCACAACCTGAAAAAAATTCACCGCAGGAAATGGAACGCGTTTTGCATTTGTTTTCTGTTATCACCACTGTTCTATCGTTCCGAGAAAAAGAATGATCATCAAAGTATTCAGCTGCACCACCATTGGTATCGAATCCTGCCTTATTGACGTGGAAGTGGATGTTTCTCCCGGTCTGCCCCAGTTTTTCACCGTAGGCCTTCCGGATGTCGCCGTAAAGGAAAGCAAAGACCGGATTCGGGCCGCCATGAAAAATTCCGGCTACGGCTATCCGCGCCATCATATTACGGTCAACCTTGCTCCCGCTGATGTTCGTAAGGAGGGAACAGCTTTTGACCTGCCCATCGCCGTAGGTTTAGCCGCAACGGAAGGCTTGATCAGCCAGGAGGCCCTGCAGGAATATATTATTATGGGAGAGTTATCCTTGGATGGCCGCGTTAAAGCGGTTCAGGGAGTACTGCCCGCCGCGTTTCTCGCCAGGGAAGCGGGGTATAAAGGTATTATCGTGCCCCACGAAAACGCCCTTGAAGCAAACATGGTCAAGGAAGTGAACGTCATTCCCGTCAAAAATCTGCCCGAGGTGATTGCCTTTTTCCGCGGAGAGCAGCTTTTTACCGCCCCCCAAATCAACCCTGAAGAATTGTTTCATCATAATCCATCTCCGGCCCTTGATTTCAGCGAAATCAGGGGACAGGAACAGGCGAAACGGGCTTTTGAAATTGCGGCGGCGGGAATGCATAATCTCATCATGATCGGCCCTCCCGGTGCAGGAAAAACCATGCTGGCCCAGCGAATGCCCACTATTTTGCCGGAATGGACTTTTCAGGAGGCCATCGAAACGACGAAAATATACTCCGTTGCCGGTCTTCTTGATAAGGAACAGATGATTGTCCGCTCGCGCCCCTTTCGTTCTCCCCACCACACTATTTCAGACGCCGGCCTTGTGGGAGGAGGCCACATTCCCAGGCCCGGTGAAATCAGCCTGGCCCATCACGGGATTCTTTTCCTTGACGAGTTTCCTGAATTCAAAAAAAACGCGCTGGAAGCCCTTCGCCAACCATTGGAAAATGGGGTGATTACCATCAGCCGTTCTTCTTCTACGGCAACCTATCCCGCCCGCTTTATGCTCCTGGGCGCCATGAATCCCTGTCCCTGCGGTTATTACGGTGACACGCAGCGTTCCTGCCGCTGTTCCATGATGCAGATCAGGCAATACCAGTCCAAAATATCCGGCCCTCTTCTTGACCGCATTGATATTCACATTGAAATCCCTTCCCTGCGTTACCGCGATCTGACCTCACGGACAGAGGCGGAATCATCTCAGCAGATACGGGAGAGGGTTAAACGGGCGCGGCTTATTCAGGCCAAACGCCTTACGGAGGTTTATCCGCCTGTAAACGCGCAAATGTCAAGTCAGGACATCCAAAAATTCTGTGCCATTGACGAAGGGTCACACAAACTTCTGGAAATGGCCGTTGATAAATTGGGCATGAGCGCCCGCACCTTTACGCGTATTCTGAAAATTGCCCGCACCATTGCTGATTTAGACGGGGAAGAAAACATCCGATCGGGCCACGTTGCCGAGGCAGTGCAATACAGAAACCTTGATAGGAGAATCATTTAATGGTAGGCTGGGCAGTCTTGAATTTCAAATCAGATGGAAAGGTGACATTGTATGGAAATAACTTTTAACAAAGGGTCACAGGAAAAAATCCCTCCCACAGATGAAGCGACCCTGGGATTTGGTAAAGTTTTTACAAATCACATGTTTACGATGCACTATCACCATGACAAGGGCTGGTTTGACCCTGTTATCGGTCCTTACGGCCCCCTTGCTCTGGATCCTGCTGCCCAGTGCCTCCATTATGCCCAGGAAATTTTCGAGGGGATGAAGGCTTATCGCGGTGACGACGGCTCAATTTATCTCTTTCGCCCCGCAGAAAATGCGAAACGGATGAACATATCGGCCCGCCGCATGTGCATGCCGGAAGTGGACGAATCCTTCTTCGTGGAAGCGGTAAAACAGCTCGTTTTGACAGATAAGGAATGGGTTCCCCGCACGAAGGGGGCATCTCTTTATATTCGTCCGGCCATGATTGCCACAGAGGCAGCCATTGGCGTTCAGATACCTA
This sequence comes from Syntrophobacterales bacterium, assembly GCA_031285215.1. GTDB lineage: Bacteria > Desulfobacterota > Syntrophia > Syntrophales > JAAYKM01 > JAAYKM01. The sequence goes on from JAITWQ010000111.1 coordinate 4,803, forward strand.
AAGAATATCTGTTCTTCATCATCGTCGGCCCCGTGGGCGCCTATTACCCGGAAGGATTTAATCCGACCAGAATCTATGTCAGCGAAGATTTTATCCGCGCCGCGCCGGGCGGTACCGGAGCCACGAAGGCCGGAGCAAACTATGCCATCAGCCTTTACGGAATGCGGCAGGCCAATGAGATGGGATATACCCAGGTTCTCTGGCTTGATGCCGTTGAGCGCCGTTTTATCGAAGAGGTGGGCACAAGCAATATTTTCTTTGTGATTGATGACGAACTCATCACGCCCCCTCTGGAGGGAACCATTCTTCCCGGCATTATCCGCAACTCGGTCATTCAGCTGGCCCGGACATGGGACATAAAAGTTTCCGAACGGCGTATTGACATCCACGAGATGGTTAAGGCCGTCCAAAGCGGCGCTTTACAAGAAGTATTTGCCTCGGGAACAGCCGCCGTTATTTCCCCCGTGGGGCATATCTACTACCGTGGGGCGGAGTATGAAATTAATAAGGGATGTGCCGGTCCGCTGGCCCGGAAATTTTACGACAACCTGCTGGCCATCCAGTATGGCCTGGCCGCAGATCCTTTTCAGTGGAGGGTGAAAATCGCTTAGAAACAGGCTTCACATCATGATTTCCGCATTGAAACAGGTACTTGGCGGTGCAATCCACAGAGATGTGGATAAGGGTGTGGATAAAGGTGTGAATAAAGACGCTAAGTCCCTATCTCTTTCGATTTTCTACCTTATTGCATAGAATATAGGCAAGGTAAAAACGTAATAATATTAATAAGATAGAATATATTCTGCAATATCTTCATCTTAGTAAATCAGGTAAAACGACATAAAACAATAAGAGGTTGTTTTTGTTCATATCTCTTGAAAACAGGTGAAAAAGCGATGCTCATTATCCGAAGAAAATATCATTTTGGCCTATTTTTTCTCGCCGTCCTGAAGATAGGAATATTCCTCCTGTCTTCCTCTGTCTCCCATGCCCTTACTTTGGAGGAGATACTCACCCGGATAGAAAACCAGTTTTTGCGCTCCGCCGATTTTCAGGCCGATTTCGTTCAGGAAACGGAAATAAAAAGTATGGGGCAAACGGAACGGGAACAGGGTCGTCTTTACTGCAAAAAACCGCTGAAGATGCTCTGGGATTACCAGAAGCCCGCAGCGAAAAAACTCGTCATCGAGGAGGAAAAATCCTGGCTGTACCTGCCGGAAGAAAACATTGTTTACACGCAAGCCACAGAACATCTGCTGGGGTCATCCAGCGCCGTTCGCCTCCTGCTGGGATTAGGCAAGATTACAGACGATTTTAAAGTACAGCTCATGCCGGCCAGTAAAGGGGATGACAAAAATGATGTTCTTCTGATGTTAACGCCCAAGGACCCGCAGTTGGGGATTAAGAACGCCTGGCTCCGCGTTACGGGAAAAAGTGGTCAGGTAAAACAGGTTTGGTTCGAAGATGTATATGGTAACGTAACGCGGCTTAGCTTATCCAGAATAAAATTTAACCAAAATCTGAAAAACGAATTATTTAAGTTTGTTCCGCCCAAAAACGTTGAGGTGTATCCATTGTCTTAGAGGTGAAATCGCGAGCCGAATCGCTAGAACCCATTAGGTTATCCTCTAATGAACGAAGTAGCGTCTCAATTACTACATTGTCATGTAGCTTTCCAAGCTTAGTCTTTAGTATTCTATATTTCTCGGGATTGCTCGTCAATTGGAGTCGTTGGAAAACCTGCGCTGTCAGTAGATTGAAGAAGTACTTCCAAATTAACATATTTTACCCCGTCATTTTGCTCATTACTCACTATTTAATCCTCTTTTCGTGATTAATTCAAAAACGCATTTAGCCAATAATGGTGGCACCGCATTACCGACTTGTTGTTGTTGGAAACCAATACTTCCTTTGAAGACATAGCTATCAGGGAAAGATTGCAACCGTGCGGCTTCACGAACAGACAACCCTCGATTTGCCCAAGGATGGACAAGCATGTTTTTTCGATAATTCCCGATTACAACTGAAATTTCATTTTCGCACAATCTATGATATATTCCAGTATGGCATCGCGTAGGGTCAGCGTAGCTTTGCATTAGTTCCTTTGGTATTGATTCCCAATTCTCTCCTTGTTTTATATAGCCATACCTTTTTACTACCTGATCGGAATTCTTTGAAACCAAATGACCTGTACAGTGGGGTCGGACACTCCCTTTTCCCCATACTCGGCAATCAGCTTTTCAATGTAATTTTGCACTTCAACTCCTCACAATTTTTTACAATTTGAGTTGTTTGCCTTTGTGTAACCGTGTTGCTATCTTCCGCCTCGCGGAGCGGGTCGAACCCCAATTCAGCGATTATTTTTTGATTGACGT
>JAITWQ010000044.1 GCA_031285215.1 Syntrophobacterales bacterium
CCGCCAGCGCAAAAGCCATCCCGTGAACGGCAAAGTAGGGTAAAAAAGCTGATGCTGTTTTAGCCTTTTTGAGGAATGAAAACAGAATAACTCCTCCCAGGACCAGGATCAGGAAAAATGTCATAACCTGGATGATTAGCCCCTGCTCCGTAAGGGGCAAAACATCCAACTTCCCCAAAAAATGAGGCAGTGCCGTTAAAGGAATGATTCCATGAAAGGGGCGATCCCACGTTGCCGGGGCAATGTTAAATTTTGTATCACTAAGCGTCTTGCTTCCCTGCACAATTCCCTGTATCAAGGCATCGCCTTGCTTTTCTGTTTCTTCCTCCTCGGAAAATCCGGGATACCACACCAAATCTAACTTGTTATTCCGGCAAAACGCTTTGATTGTTTCAATATCTTCCTCCGCAAATACAGTGGGAGAAGCAAGAATACGCATCTCCTGGGGAGAGCGATACACAACAATATGCTGCGGGGGAGGAACTTTATTTCTTTCCAGTGCCTGATAGATGGTGGCAGCCATTCTCGCCCCATATTCGGGAAAATCATCTATTTTTACGGGAACAGATAAGATTCCCCCTTCCTGCAAAGAAACCAGATTCTGGCTGAAGGCTTCCACTGTCACGGCATAGCGATGGGCGGCCTCCTGTTCCAGGAAAGAGAAATCTATATCAATCAGGTCAAATTTATGCTTTTCCATAAGTGACAAGGGCGTATTACGGATCAAATGAATTTCGGCCATGCCGGCAAGATTCTTCCGGGCTTTCTCAAATTGATGCTTCATAGGTTCCACTGCCCAAAAGACACGCTGTTCCTTCCAGAGAGAGCGGATTTTGTACCCCCCCTGCGTACCGAACAAAGCATATTGCCCTGCGGGCCGCAAAAGATAGGGAAGGGCATCCAGAGAAGAGAGGGTTTTGCCTTCTTCCGCACCTTCTATTGACAGGGCAAGGCGTTGGCTGTTTATCGCCGCCTTCTTGCCGCTTTCCACTACGCGCCATTCAACAAAACCGGTCAGAAAAACGAGAAAGGACAGGATTGCCAGAAACGAACCATAGGGCATCACAAAAAGCTGACAGAGGGCAGACAGACTGACCAGTATAATCAGCGCCGCGGGAAGATAAAAGGTATCCAGCCAAATTCCGGTGATAAGAATAAACAAAACTCCCATTCCGCCGCCCAAAAAACTCAAAGCGCAAACTTTGCGAGCGTTTTCTCCCTGATCAGCCCAACTCATACCACAATAAAGGCCAATCAGAAAAAAGACGGAAAAGAGAACCAGACCAATCGGAATCAACCAGAATTGCTGTAAATCAAAAGAGCTTCGAGCAAGAAGATGAAAGGCCATACCGGAAACAAACAGTAGGATAAAGGGGAGCCAGAATCGGAAAAAAGAGTGATTACGCTGAAAGAAGGAGGCAAAAAGATACAGTACCGCACTTGCTGCGGCAATACCGGTAAAAGAAAGAATCAGAAGGGCGGCGCCATAATGCTGCCAAAAAGTCAGTGAAAAAAACCGAGCCAGAAAAACCGCTAATCCTGCCCCGTATGCAAACATAAAAAAAAGAGCCAGCTGATGGGGTAATTTTTTAATACTTTCCTGTGGAAATTCAGCGTCAACCCGTTTTTCTTTGTGAGACCTTTTCCCCATGAACTCTTTCTTCTCCTTGCCGCCCCTTATCTGATCTTGTCTCTTTTGTCAAAGAATTTACCTTCGCGATACCCATGAATGGCGAAACTGCCGATAATTCCAAGATAGGGCGACAAATTTGGGAAGGCTCTGAAAATAAAAGGGTCAGCAAGATATAATCTCAACACTCATCTCTTGATATGGTGCCGAAGCCGGGATTTGAACCCGGACAGGCGTACGCCCACTAGACCCTGAACCTAGCGCGTCTACCAATTCCGCCACTTCGGCACATCGTTCTCATATACAAAGCCGATAAATCCTTGTCAAGTAAAATTGAGCTTGAAATTGTCCATGTTAGTGCTATGGTAATCGCTTCAAAAGATGAAAGATAAACTATATTTTCTGATCTATGAAGATATTTAACTCTGTGGAAGCCATCACGTCCGATTTCCATCACGCCTATATTACAATTGGCAATTTTGATGGTGTTCATATCGGCCACCGCTGTATTTTTAAGCAAGTACAATCCGAGGCAAGACAGGCAGGAGCAAAGGCTGTGGTGATAACCTTTGACCCTCATCCCAAAATGATTCTCCATCCCGAGCGGCGGCCATTTTATCTGATTGCCACGGTGGAAGAAAAAATGGCATTGCTGGAAGAAGCCGGCATTGACGCCGTTTTGTTAATTCCTTTTTCCCTTGATTACGCCAAAATAACGGCACAATCCTTTGTTCATGATATTTTGTGGCAGCGGCTGCATGTCAGGAAAATTTTTATCGGCCACGATTATACTTTCGGCCACGGCAAAGAAGGAAATCAAAAGTTCCTCGAAGAGTACGGACAAAGCCTTGGTTTTTCCACATCCGTAATCAACGCCGTGAAAATGTCCGGCACGATTATCAGCAGCACCCTTATCCGCCACTGTATTCTTGATGGAGATGTCCGCCAGGCAATGGCTTTTCTGGGACGCCCTTACAACATCAAAGGAATCGTCGCCAAGGGATACGGCCGCGGCAATAACCTGGGATTCCCCACCGCTAATTTGGAGCCGGAAAAAGTTCTCCTTCCCAAAGAAGGAGTTTACGCCGCCTGGGTTATATTGGAAAACCGGCGATTTGACGCCGTCCTGAACATCGGCTGCAATCCTACATTCAGCAACGACCATCTAACTATTGAAGTGCATCTTCTTGATTTTAGGGAGGAACTTTATGGCAAAAGCCTTCAGGTTTATTTTGTTGACCGCCTTCGCGGGGAAATAAAATTCACAACGCCCGAAGCGCTGGCCTCACAGATCGGTCAGGATGCTGCTCTTGCCAAAAAACTGTTAAATCAAGCCAGCCAAAACGATCCGCCTTTGTATTTCGCATGAAATAAAAGCGGGGGATACGGGAAATGAAGCGCTATTCCTCACTTCTTTTACGGCGATACACACCATAACGATACATAACAGCCAAAATTTCCGTGGCCATTTCAACGGTGGAATAAACGGGAAAACCGGCCTGTTCCATGGCAATGACATCTTTCATCATAAATTCCTTGCAAGCCACACACGTCAAAACAGGCTTGTTGCGGTAATCAAGCGATTGCAATGGTTCCAGAAAAGAGCCAAGTATTTCTCCCTGAAGAACAACGATTAATCCACCCACATCATCACTGTCAATCCCAAGTTGGAGGGTTTTAATCAATTGTTCCGCATCCATGCTGAAAGAAAAATCCACAGGATTCAAATTTTTGACGTAGTCCGGCAAGATAGCTAAAAGCTGTTGTTTCCGTTCTTCCTCCAATTCGGCCAGCCGCATTCCGTTTAAATAAAGGACATCTGTGGCCGCAACGCCCAAAGACCCCGTATAGGTAACAATAAGAGCGCTGTTTTTCTGCGGCAGGGGCTGTCTGGCAAAGGCCTTGGTCAGACCAAACAAGTGTTCATTGTCGCGGGCGCGGATGATACCCGCCTGCAAAAAAGCGGCGTTATTGATCTCATCGTTTCCGGCCATGGATGCCGTGTGGGAGGCAACAGCTTTTTGCCCGGCCTCGGTACGCCCGGATTTTAGAACAATAACGGGTTTCTTTACCGTGACCCTTTTCGCGACATCTATAAAACGCCTCCCGCTAGTCACGTCCTCCATATAAATCGCAATCACATCAATATGATCGTCCGTTCCCAGGTAATCCAGAATATCCGTTTCACTGATATCCATTTTATTGCCAATAGTGGCCACAACGCCAAAATTCATGACATGACGCAGCCCTGTCAGAATCCCGGCGGCATAAACACCGGCCTGGGCGATCATGCCGATGTTGCCCTTTCTCATTTCATCAATCAGCCCGATGGACTGCACCATATTATGATGGGTGTTGATCACGCCGGAACAGTTGGGGCCCAAAAGGCGAACGCCATATTGTTCTATGGCGGCCCTGATTCTTTCCTGAGCTAAACGTCCGTCCTGCCCCGTTTCCGCAAAACCAGCCGTTTCCACGACAATATATTTCACCCCTTTTTTACAACATTGGGTAATGGCGTCTTCGGTAACGGCGGCAGGCACAATAACAATGGCCAAATCAACGGGATCGGGAACTTCGGCAATTTTGCGGTAAGATTTTACTCCCTGTACATCCTCTCCTTTGGCATTAATGGGGTAAAGCTTGCCCTGAAACCCATGAAACAAAAGATTATGAAAAACATTATAACCCAGCTTTCCCGGAACGCCGGATGCACCAAGCACGGCAATGCTTGCGGGATAAAAGAAGTCATGCAATCCTTCCCTTGCCGGTTGGGATGAAGAAATATCCGCAGGAGGCGGTTCGATAAACATACGCGCATCCACAACCATATTTCCCTTTTCATAAAGAAAAACAGGATTCAGATCCACTTCCCTTATTTCAGGATATGCCGTGACTAAAGCGGCAATCTTTAAAATGAGTTCTATCAAAGCCTCTTTATCAATTTGTATTCCCCGGTATCCGTTCAGCAGACGCGCCCCGCGAATACCATCCAGCATCTCCTCCACGTCGCTCCTGGTAACAGGGAGGATG
>JAITWQ010000090.1 GCA_031285215.1 Syntrophobacterales bacterium
GCTGTAAATATTCAGTTCGCTCGTAAGGTGGGACAGGTCATTCACCAGCGACTTGATTATACCCACCATGGAATAAACATCAGATGTCAGGACGCCTATTTCATCCTTTGTAATATTAATGTAGTCAATATCAACATTAACATTGCCGTGAGTAACATCGGAGACAAGACCTACCAGTTGATTCACGGGGTTGGTGATTTTTGCGGTAATAAACAGCAGCACGATTACGGAAATGACAAGGCCGGCTAAACCAATGAGGATGCCGCTGATTATGATGGTGTTTTCCTCCGCGATTAAGGATTCATTTGAATGTCCCGCGAAAAGCATGGCGAATGCTTCATTTTTGGCATTTAATATGGGCATATAAAAGGTGCTGTAATTTTCGCCCATAATACCGGCATTACCGAAGTATTCTTTTTTATCCGTGAGTACAATCCGGGCAATATCGGGGTTAAGGCGAGTGCCGGTAAGGCGCTCCCCATTATCAAAAATAGTCGTAGCCTTTCTCGTATCGCCCATAAATACAGAAATATCTGCGTTAAAATGCTCTTTAAGGTGGTCAACCGCTTCATCCGTGTCAAGGCGCACGCCTGCCGAAATAACGCCTATCAGCCTGCCGTCCGTGTCATATACCGGAGAGCCTGTGCGTACGGAAACTTTTACTACTGTTCCTTCCTAACAATAGGTGGAAACTTTGCCCGCCAGGGCGTCTTCTATATTTTGCTGGTTCGATACGGAGTCGCCAACACGATCAACATGGGTTCTTGCCAAAACGATTCCGGCGTTATCAGTTACCGTGTAAAAACCTATGCCGTACAATTCAAGGGTAGGGGTTAAAACCCTGATTATTTCTTTTGTGTCACGCCCTTTGACGGCTTTTACCACTTCCGGGTCTTTTGAGACGGAAACTGCCGCCGCCTTTGATATACGTTCACAATCGTGCAGATAATTTTTCAGCCATCCGGCAGTCACGACAATTCTTTCTTCAAAAAAACCTTTGTAAAAGTTTACAAATATTACCGAAGAAAAAATAGTCATGGCCGTGACCAGCAAGGTTAAAATTACGACTGTCGGAAAAATGATCTTGCTTCTTAAGCTATGCCGCATCATAAGATTCTACCCCTTTAGCGTAACCTGACAGGCGCTTCTGTAAAACATGCATCAAAAATCCCCGTTGACAGAACATGTCTGTCTGCTTTTGCCGTATGCTGCTGAAATTTTCATATTTCCCATTGGGCTTTTGCTTTATCAGGTGTTTTTCATTTTTTCGCTTACTTCCTTTATTTTGTCAGATAAGCATATGAATAAATCCACCAGGCCCGGATCAAACTGGGTGCCTCGACCCGCCGCAATATTTTCCATGGCTTCCTCATGGGAAAAAGCCTTTTTATACGGACGCTCCGAAATCAGGGCGTCATACACATCAACAATAGCCATCATGCGCGCCTGCAAAGGTATTTCTTCACCTTTTAATTTGTCCGGGTAACCGGTTCCGTCCCATCTTTCGTGATGCCTGTATGCAAGTGTTTTTGCGTATTCCAGGAATGCCTGGTCAGGGACTTTGTTCTGTAAGCTTTCGATGAGTATTTTCCCGTACAGGGAATGATTCCTCATATTGACAACTTCTTCGTCCGTAAGACTTGCTTTTTTTAACAGGATATCGTCGCGTATTTTTATTTTTCCGACATCGTGCAATAGCGCTGATTTGAGAAAGGCATCTACATCCCACGCGAACACCTCATTTGCGTAAGGCTCTGTTTTTTCCATGGCGTGCAGCAATATTTCCAAATATTTCTGGACGCGCTCCACGTGCTGTCCCGTTTCTTCATCACGAAATTCAATTACTTCCGCCACCCAGATGATAATGGCGTTTTGCAGGGTATAGATGTCGTTTACTCGTTCATCAACCATTTCCAGCAAATTTACGTTAAATTCACGCAGTTCCTCCTTTTGCGCCTGCAACAGTAAATGCAGCTCAACTCTCTTTAATAAAATTGATGCGGAAAAGGGTTTGGTTATATAATCCACCGCTCCCAGGGAAAGCCCCAAAAGTTCATTTTCGGACGCGTTTTTCCCGGTGAGAAATATTACGGGAATATCAGCGGTTTCAGGATTTGCCTTTATTTGCTTTATGGCGTCATAGCCGCTCATACCGGGCATGTCTATATCCAGCAATATCAGATTCGGTTTGACTTTTTTCAGGGAAAGCAAAAGCTTCTCGCCAGATGGTATTGTGATTACAGTATAGTTATGCTGTAAGGCATTTTTACCCGTATTCAGATTTACGATGTTGTCGTCCACCAAAAAAATACAAATTTTGTTTTCTTCCATTTTTCCATCCATTTTCACTAATCAGGGCTGCCAGAAGATTTCCGGTTGCCCCTTGATTCATGCGGAGAATAATACTATAATTATATCATATTTTCAGGAAGATAGTAATGCGCAGTATTTTCATATCAGCCCAAAAACAAAAAGGGAACATCTGAAACCAATGCCGCAGTATCATGCAAACGATACGGCAAAGGAGAACACCAGTGAATATCTTATGGAAAAAATGGCTTCAGGAGCATATGGGATGGACAAAGAACGTCATTATTCCGGGCTTTGACGGGATTCCCCTTTATGACATCGCCATATTTTTCTGGTATGGGATTGTCAACAGCTCTTTAAACATGCGGGCTTCCTCCTTTTCTTTCAATTTCTTCCTCTCCCTTTTTCCCACAATCATCTTTATCTTTACCCTGCTGCCCTACATTCCCGTACCCCACTTGCAGGAAGAACTGCTGCAATTGATACGCAACATAACTTCCGATCACATCTATCCGTCTGTGGAAGCCGTTATCCTGGATACTATCAACCGTCCCCGGGGAGGTTTGATGCCCATGGGTTTTTTGCTGGCCCTTTTCTTTTCAACCATGGGGATAAACAGTCTTATTAACGCCTTTAACCAGACGGCCCATGATGTTGCGTCACGCGGTTTTTTCCGGCAGCAGCTTATTTCTCTGGTTTTGGTCTTTACCGTTTCCGGAATTGTGGGCATCGCCATTCTTTTGCTGACCATCGGCCCCCTATTGATTGATTTTCTTGTAAAATATGGTTTTCTGACGGGCGGGGCGCTGACGATCTGTCTCCTTGAAGGGCTGCGCTGGCTGATCATTGTGGCCATGTTTCTTTTTGCCTTTTCCTTTCTCTATTATCTTGGCTCGCCGAGAAAAAACAAGTTTCGTTTTATTTCCGCCGGGTCAATGTTATCAACGATCCTGACCATTGCCATCTGGCTGTCCCTCCGTTTCTACCTGACCTATTTTTCCTATTATAATACCCTGTATGGTTCTATCGGAACGCTTATGATTATCATGATCTGGATCAATTTTAATGGTTTGGCCATCATTATCGGCTTTGAATTAAATGCGAGCATTCTGGCCGGAACAAGGCAGCGCGTGAGACGGCATGGCAGACGGTTTTTTGGCTGGTCATGATGCCGAATAAAATTGTGTCCGCTTTTGCCCGCAAAATGCGTTGACGGCGATTCGCAGGAGGAGTATGTTCGGAAAGATTTTTCAGCTGGCAGGAGATCAGCCCTGTCAGTACTTTAAGGAGGCAAGAATGAAACAGTTTTTCGTCAAGAGCAGTATCATGGTCCTGTGTATGGCCGCCCTTTTTCTAAGCGGCTGCGTAAGCGGAACGAAGGTTCCCATGGCACAACAAAAGTATTCCCCGTCTTTCAGCAGCGGTGAGTTCAGCCGCTACAAGGGTAAAAGCCTGGTTCTCGCAAACTTTGCTAACCAGGCCCAGAATACCAAAACTTACAGTTATTCCAGCCCTGATAAAAAGTATGTCTATGAGGGTGACGCTTCTTTGGACAGCTATTACCACAGCTGTTATCAGAAGGCGTTTCGTCACATCGGCGTGAAGCTGGTTGACTATGTTTATCGTGAAGACTATGCCCGCACCTCCTATCGGCACCATTACTGGTGGGGTGACGGCCGTGGATACTATGGCCCCCCCAAGGGCGTATCCGAATTCCAGCTGACTCTGCTGTCCTTAACCGATGAGGAGTTCAAATTCAAGGTTGTCCTTTATAAAGAGGGCGAGGTAAAATTTGACAAAGATTATACGGTAACCATGGCCGCCGCACCGGAAACAGATAATACGGCGACTCTGGAAAAGCGCGCCTATCAGTTGGTTGACCTGTCTTTCACAAGGATCATGAAAGACAAGGATTTTCAAAAGGCTTTTTAATCCTGCATAGGGCAAAACCCCGGATGATCATTTCTTCCGGGGTTTTATGTATGGAAACCGCTGTGAGTATGCGGTTGCTGACTGGCTCCTCAGCGCGGACTCGAACCACGGACAAGATGGTTAACAGCCATCTGCTCTACCGACTGAGCTACTGAGGAATATCTTTTAAAGCCGCTTTTGCTAATACAAAAATTGACCATTGTCAATCGTCTAATTTTATCAATATTCCCCACTGGCGAATCGGAAAAAACTTTGCTAAAATCTGACGTTCAAATTTTTCCGGCAAATCCTGGCAGAAGGCCGGATGGTTCTTCCCGCAGATGCAGGAAATGTTTAACCCCCATGGTGGATACCACTTTGACGGGTTCGTGATAACCGTTTATTATTGTCAGAAGGAGGACGCTTACAATGCAAAAGGCCGTAAGAATCAGCAAACATGTTTACTGGGTGGGAGCTGTAGATTGGAATGTGCGGAATTTCCATGGTTATCAGACCAAACGGGGCAGTACGTATAACGCCTATCTGATTCTGGGAGAAAAAGTTGGCCTCATTGATGCGGTTAAGGCTCCCTTCAAGGAAGAGATGTTAGAGCGTATTCGGTCTGTTATTGATCCGCAAAGGATTGATGTCATTGTTTCCAATCATGCGGAGATGGATCATACGGGCTGTCTGCCTGACATTGTTTCGAAGATTACGAGGTCGGCTGAATAGCCGGCTTTTATTT
>JAITWQ010000127.1 GCA_031285215.1 Syntrophobacterales bacterium
CTCTGGAGCTTAACTCCGAACATCCTTTAGGCCAGGCCATCGTGCGGTTGGCAAGGAAGGAAAATCTGCCCCTCTGTCCCGCAGAAAACTACGTGACGGTCAGTGGAAAAGGGGTAAAAGCCAGCATTAACGGTGATGAATATTTAGCCGGCAATAGCCTCATGATGGGAGACAGCGGCCTTTCCCCTGATTTTCTGGAAAACGACATTCGCGCCCATGCGGCCCGGGGGGAAACTTGTATTATTGTGGCGCGGCAGGAAAAGATCATGGGCTTAATTACACTGACCGACAGGCCAAGAGAAACGGCCAAACAGACGATTCAAGCCCTGAAGCAGATGGGGCTGCACGTCGTCATGATGACGGGCGATCATCCGCAAACTGCCGCAGCCATTGCCAAAGAGCTTGATATTGACCAGGTTCTGGCCGGCGTACTTCCCGCAGACAAAGCCGCAGAAATCAAACGCCTCCAGAGAAACGGTCAGCATACCGTGGCCATGGTCGGGGACGGCATTAACGACGCGCCCGCACTGGCAACGGCTGATATCGGCATAGCGATGGGGTCGGGAACGGATGTAGCCATGGAAGCAAGCGATATGACGCTTATGCGCAATGATCTCACCCTGGTCCCCATGGCGATCCGCCTTTCCCGCGGCACACTGCGGGTGATCCGCCAGAACCTGTTCTTTGCTTTTATCTACAACATCATTGGCATTCCCATCGCCGCGGGCGTTTTATACCCCCTCTGGGGACTTTTGCTGAATCCCGAATTCGCCGCCGCAGCAATGGCTTTAAGTTCTCTGTCCGTCATGGCAAACTCCCTGCGTCTGAGGAAAATGTGACGGTGAAACGTTTCTTTGAGATAAATATGAAACTTTTAAGACTTGCGTACATAATTGGATTTGTTTTGCTGATAAGTTGCAGCGGCCAGCCAACAAAACTTTCCGGAAAGACTGAAACAATAGAAGTTTCACATGTGAACTGGGCGTGCGACTGTGCGGACTTCATCGAAACAAAATTTTTCAGAGAAAACGCTAACTACGAAATAAAAGAAGAAGATTGTATTTTCATCGAAGCGGCAAACACGGACAATATAATTCCAGACAATTATTATGACGAAACACATTTTAAATACTACCTGAAGCTTACGGGGCAGTTTTATGAGGAGAAAGGTATTCCTGGCTCCTATGACAGAAAAACACCTGAAAGACCAGGAAAAGCCAAAGTTTTCCGTTATGACAATTTTGAGTTGATCGAAAAATAAGAAGAGCGCCCATATCAGGAATGGACGCTCTTTTTGTTTGTCCCGGAAATGGCATGAAAGGCCGTCGGCGCAGGGACAAGGAAATTCTACGGAGATGAAGCGGATATTAATGGGCTTCGTCCCAGTTTTTTCCGGAGGAAATATCAACAATTAACGGCACGTCGAGTTTCATCACCCCTTCCATTTCCTCTTTGACCATCGCCATAAATTCCTGTTTTTCCCGGAGGGGTGTTTCAAAAATCAATTCATCGTGAACCTGCATAATCATGATGGATTTGAATTTTTTTTCGCCGATCAGCCGGTGGATATTAATCATCGCCATTTTTATTAAATCAGCCGCTGTTCCCTGAATGGGCGTGTTGATGGCTGTTCTTTCCGCGAACTGGCGGATATTGGCGTTGCGGCTGTTGATATCCGGCAGAAACCGCCGCCGTTTTAAAAGTGTCGTCACATAGTGATTTTTACGCGCCTCTTCCAGAAGCGCTTCAAAATAAAGGCTGACGTCCCTGTACTTGGCAAAATAACCGTCAATATACGTTTGCGCTGTTTTTGTTGGCAGGCCAAGCTCTTTGGAGAGACCAAAGGCGCTCATTCCGTAGAGAATGCCGAAATTAATAACCTTTGCCTGGCGGCGCATTTCGGCGGTAACCATTTCCGGAAATACGCCGAAAATATCCGACGCCGTGCGGCGGTGAATGTCTTCTCCGGAAAGAAAGGCCTGTTTAAGATTTTGGTCGCCCGATAAATGGGCCATGATACGCAGTTCGATTTGCGAATAATCGGCAGAGACGATGTCACATCCCTCCGGCGCGATAAAGGCCTGGCGGATCCGCTTTCCCTCCTGGGTGCGGATGGGAATATTCTGCAAATTGGGATTGCTGCTGGAAAGACGTCCCGTGGCGGTGACGGTTTGGTTGTAGGATGTGTGAATACGGCCCGTTTCCGCATTGATGAGCAGGGGAAGGGCGTCAATATAGGTTGATTTCAGCTTTGTCAAACTGCGATAGGCGATGATTTGTGCCGGTAGTTCGTGCTTTTCCGCGAGAAAGGCAAGGGTATCTCCATCTGTCGAGTAGCCTTCTTTTATTTTCCGCCCTTTGGGTAATTTCAGTTTTTCAAAGAGAATGGTTTGCAGTTGTTTGGGCGAATTGATGTTGAATCGCTCTCCCGCCGCCCGGTAAATGTCATTTTCCGCAAGGTGGATAGAACTCTGCATTTCGGCTGATATGCTTTTCAGGTGTTCTCCGTCAATAAGAACGCCGTGGCGTTCCATGGAGGCCAGAACGGAAATGAGGGGAATTTCCAGATCGTTCAGCAAATGATCAAGTTTTTCGGTCTTTATTTGCTCCGTCAACAAAGGGGAGATTGTTGCGATAGCGTCCACCCGCCGGCAGGCAAAATCGCTGACCTTGTCTGCGGGTATCTCGGAAAAAGAGAGGGACTTTACGCCCGCGCCGAGGAACTCCTTGTGGGAAAGGATATGCAGTCCCTTCTGGTTGAAGGCCATATGGGCCAGACCCAGGTTTTGTACAAGGGGATTTAAAAGGTAGGAGGCGATCATGGTATCACAGGCAATGCCTTGGAGAGAAACACCTCTTCCCTCAAGATATATAATAGCCGCTTTCAGGTTGTGGCCGTTTTTGCGGATGGCGGGATTGCCTAAAAGTGGAGCAATGGCAGCCATGGCCGTTTGTGTCCATGCCGCATCCGTGGTATCGGCGCTTATGACAAGGGGGATATATAATCCCTCCCCCTGCCGCGGGGAAAGGGCGATGCCGGCAAGTTCAGCCCGCATGGGTTCGACTGCTGTCAGAAGGCAGTCAATAGCCAGGGAAGGGCTGTTTTCTAATTGAGCGGCCAGTGATGCCAGCTCTTTCTCTGTCTGGATCGTTGTGTAATGGCCTTTAAGCGTTTCCGCCTCTGCCTTTATTTCCTGGAGCAGGGAGGAAAATTCGCACTCCTTGAATAACTCCAAAAGGGCCGCCGTATCGGGAGGCAATGTTTCCAGTTCCTCCAATTCGACGGAAAGATCAACATGGGTGTCAATGGTTGCCAGGTCACGGCTCATCCTTGCCAGATCAGCGTGTTCCATGAGGGCGTTGCGAAGTTTGGCGTTATAGACCTGGTGGGGGCGGTTAAGGATTTCTTCAATAGAGCCAAACTGTTCAATCAGGCGCAACGCCCCCTTGGGGCCGATTCCCGGTACTCCGGGAATATTGTCAACGGCGTCTCCCATGAGGCCGAGTATTTCCGTCACTTTTTCCGGCCCCACCCCAAACCGTTTTTGCACCTCTTCCCGATTGTAGATGATGTCCTTCATGGTATCAATCATAACGGTATTTTCGGTGACCAGCTGCATGAGATCCTTGTCGCCTGAAGCAATGATAATCTGCAAATCTTCCGCAGAGAAGCGGCGTGCTAAAGTGCCGATGATGTCATCTGCTTCAATGCCTTCTTTTTCCAAAACGGGAATGGAAAATCCCCGGGCGACTCTTTTGATGTAATCGAACTGGGGCCGCAGCAGATCTGGCATGGGTTTGCGATTGGCCTTGTAATCCTTGAACATGTCCTGGCGCATGGTGGAACCCTTCACATCAAAGACGACGGCCATATACCGGGGCGATAAATCTCGCAGCAGTTTGAGAAGCATGTTGGTAAAGCCAAAGATGGCATTTGTCGGAAATCCCTTTGAATTGGAAAGGTTGGGAATGGCGTAAAAGGCCCGATAGGCGTAATTGTTGCCGTCAACGAGGATCAGCTTTTGCTGCGTATTGGAGGTATTGGTGGTCATAAGGAAAAACTCGCGTTGATTTTAAAGGTTTTGGTTGATCGCATGGACAAAATCGGAAGGGCCGTTTGTTTTTCAATGTCTTTCAGCGTTTGCACCAGCTCTTCCTCTGATGGGCAAATCAGGGTAAACCAGTAATTATAGGCGTGATTCCGCTGATAATGGTGGGTTACACCAGAGACGGCGTTAATCGTTTCCGTGAAATGAGCCACCTTTGCCGGGGGAACTTTAACGGCGCACAGGGTACTGACAAAGCCAAGATGATGGGGGCTGAACACTGCCCCGATACGCCGGATTACGCCCCTCTCTTTCAGCACGCGGACGCGGTGAAGAGCCTCTTCTTCGCTGATATTCATCTCCTCCGCCAAAACGCGGAAAGGTTCAGCGGTTACCGGGAACCGTTGCTGGATACGGTTTAATATCCGGCGGTCCATATCATCTAACAATCTCTCATCAGGCATGGCTCTTCACGATTAATCAAGTCTATTGACCTTTGCGTGGTTGTCAGTTTGTCCTCGTACCATTGTTTGTAAATGCGCGGTATCTTTTTAAGGCGAAAACTCATGTCATCGATGTCAAACATCATTGTATAAATGTAGCATAAAGCGAGAAGATATGACATGGCAAAATTATGGCGAAAACGGTTGTCATACCTTCTCTTCGATGTTCTTCTCCTTCTCATCAGATTTTGAAATCTCAAACGGTATTCCTCGCCTTTGGACAACTTCCTTGAGAAACTGCTCAATTGCGGTGGACATATCACATCCAATGTCATCCAGAACTGATTTGGCCTTTGCTTTCAACTGGCTGTCGGTTCGGATAATAATATTTGCTTGCCCCATAGTGTCTTCCTTTTGAGGTAATAATTTGTTTTCTAAAATGGCTATATCATTGACAATGTAGAGAGATGAATTTTTTATGAGGTAATTCT
>JAITWQ010000207.1 GCA_031285215.1 Syntrophobacterales bacterium
GGTACAGGAAGGCCCATTATGTACCTTTCGGGAGCATGGGTAAACCGGGGGATCTGGTGCGTCATCGCCGCCGTAACCGCCGGATGGCCGGGCAAAAAATCAGGGGCAACATTACAGGCAAAAATATCCGCCTCATCTCCTTGCAGAGAGGGACATTTTTTAATTAATTCCCTTAAAATCCAGGTGTGGGCCAATGTTTGCATAATGTTCTGCCGGATATTATCATGCGGGGTGAAGGGAATAAGATTTCCGCGGCCTTTGGAAGTAAAACCACGTATTTTTATTCTTCTTTCACATCGTTATTGCCGGGCGGGGAGCAGGGGATTAAGCTGTAAGTTTCCCGCAAATCCTCCGCCAGCAAGTCAAAGTCGTCCAGTTGGCTTTGCACCACAGAAACGCACAGACAGGCCAGGTGAGGATCAACCGTTGTCACCATGGCCATGCCGTCGTATCCTTCAATAATAAACTGTACGATGGCGATATTCTTACGGTCCAGGCGATAATACCTGTCTGTCATCATGGGGCGCTAAAATTTCCCTTCGTTAAAGCGCGTAAAAGCCGCTTCTCTTTTGCTTTCTGTTTGCAGGTGCCGTGTTACCATATTTACGGACCTTTTCCTAGCAGGGAAAATTTCGGCAGAAACCAAAGGAGCGTCCACGTTTTGCGGGCGCTCTTTTATTTTATGGCGGAACGTCAGGGCAGCGGCTCTTATAAACTTGTCATTGTCAGGGGAGGATTATGATGCCCGTCGGTGTCAGGGATGCCGCCGGCAATGATTTTCACCTGCCGGTTATGAACCTGAATGCGCCCCTCGGCATACCACTGGATGGCCTGAGGATAGATGCGGTGTTCTTCCCGGAGGATGCGGGCGGACAGCGTGTCTTCCGTGTCCGTTTCCAGAACGGGAACAACGGCCTGGATGATTATGGGTCCCGAATCAATTCCCGCATCCACAAAGTGAACGGTGCATCCGGAAAAACGTGCTCCGTACTCCAGGGCTTGCCGCTGACCGTGAAGGCCGGGAAAAGACGGCAGGAGAGCGGGATGGATGTTCATGATGCGCTGGGGAAAACGATTCAATATATGGGGGGAGAGAATACGCATGAATCCCGCCATGACGGCCAGATCAACGGCGTAAGCGTCCAGAGTATCGGCTATGGCCCGGTCAAACTCTTCCCGGGACGAAAAGGTTTCATGGGTAATTACGGCAGTGGGGATATGATGTTTTTCCGCACGCGTCAAAGCATAGGCGTGGGGATTGTTGGAAATGACGACGGCGATTGCCGCGTTCAGGCGATCTTGTTCGATGTGATCAATGATAGATTGCAGATTCGATCCGCTGCCGGAAACGAGAACGCCGAGAGATAGTTTTTTCTCCATATGCCGCCTGCGGTCATTAAGCCGGTACAGGTTCCCGGAAGACAACGGGCGGGGCGTCCTGATCGCGTTTATCAATGTAACCGATAACGGAGGCCGTTTCTCCCAGATGTCCCAGCCGCTCCAGAATGTTGCCCGCCTCTTTTTCCGGAACGATGAGGGCCATGCCGATACCCATATTAAACACGCGGAACATCTCCGCCTCGTCAATATTTCCCAGGCGTTGGAGAATGGGGAATATGGGAGGAATATGCCATGAATGGCGGTGGATTACGGTCATACAGGCCGGGGGAATGATACGGGGAATGTTATCGAAAAATCCCCCTCCCGTGATATGAATCATGCCGTGGATGGTAAAACTCTTCAACAGATTGAGGATGGATTTCACGTAAATGCGCGTCGGTTTGAGAAGTTCCTGACCAAGGGGCAGGTCCAGCCCGTCCAACTCCGCGTCAACACTCAGCTTTGCCTGTTCAAAAACGATTTTGCGTACCAGGGAGTAGCCGTTACTGTGCAGACCGCTGGAGGCAAGGCCGATAATGTGGTCTCCCATTCTGATATTCGAGCCGTCAATCAGATGTTCCGCATCTGCAATGCCCACGCAGAAGCCGGCCAAATCATATTCGTCGTCACGATAGAATCCGGGCATCTCCGCTGTTTCACCGCCCAGAAGGGCGCATCCGGCATCGCTGCATCCGGCGGCGATTCCCTTGACGATTTCCACGCTGGCCTCAATGCTTATTTTGCCCGTGGCGATGTAATCAAGAAAAAACAGAGGTTCGGCGCCGCTGACGATCACGTCGTTTACGGACATGGCTACCAGATCAATGCCGACCGTATCGTGCTTATTCATCATGTGGGCGATTTTCAGCTTGGTTCCCACGCCGTCCGTTGAAGAAACCAGAACAGGGTCTTTTATTTTAGTGGTATCAAGATGAAAAAGGCCGCCAAATCCACCGATACCGCCCATAACTTCTTTGCGAAATGTTGTCTTGACCAGAGGTTTGATCTTTTCAACGAAGGTATTGCCGCGATCAATATCAACACCGGCATAACTGTAGGCGCTTTTTTCTTCCATAACGCTCCTGGGGATTTACTAAAGATTTAAGAATTACTGCTTTCCGCATATATGAACAAACAGAAGGTTCCTACCGTATTTTCCGCTAAAAGTCAAATCGTTCCTTGCGGATGTTGCGGCGTTCTGGTAACAATAACCCGCTTTGTTGCTGCAATTATTATGATTATGGTAAATCTGCCGTGAAAACAGAGACGGTTCAAACCATTCTTGAGCGGATGAAATCTCCCCTGCGGTTTGCTTCACAGGAGAACTTTGCCCATCTGACCCTTCTTAAAGATGTGGAGATGCTGATGACGCGTCTGCTGTCACAGCTGGGTCATGTCCTCAAGGAGGGTGGGGAACGCCGTGAGGCGGGGCGTCTTTTTCAGGCGTGGCGGAATTTGTTTCACGGCTTTGACGCGTTATCCGTGGCCGAAAAGAAGGAGCGTCTCCGTGATGCCCTTGTTCTCCACGATGAAATGGTATCTTACCTGACAAGCTCCGGCACGGAAAACCAAAGACAGCAGACACAGGCCATAAGCGCGAAAGATCACAAAGCGGCGGAGCATCACCTGAAAAAATTATCCCTTCCCGTCCAGTATATCAAGGGCGTAGGGCCGCGCTTTGCCGCCCTGCTGAATGCGAAGAAACTGAAAACCGTGGGCGATCTCCTCTATTTTTTGCCCTATCGTTATGAAGATCGCCGTTCCA
>JAITWQ010000212.1 GCA_031285215.1 Syntrophobacterales bacterium
CAAAAAGATACTTCCCGTTTGTTTCAAAATACGGTGCATTTGCTCAACCCGCTCTTTGAGCCAGGCAATGTAATGGTCAATGCCGCCGCTCCACCTGTCCTGAAAACTGCGCACTTCGCCCTCGTCGCCCCAAATGACCTCGTAATTGCGGTTGCTGAAAAACGGCGGGTCAAGATAGATTAAATCAACGCTTTCACTCTCCATTTCTTTCAGAATTTCGAGGTTATCACCTAATATTAATTTGTTTACCGGCATAATTTTTCTCTGATCTCATCCGCAGTTAATACAAATCAAATATGCATACACTGGCACCTGCAAAATTATTGCGTTCCGCACCGGAGTTTTGCGCGACAGCCGGCGGCCCGTCCCCTTGCCAGGGGCAAAGGTATCTGTAAGTCATCTTTTTCACCGCGTTACTGCAGATGCCAGCGGCTGCCATCGTAATTGTAGGTTCCCGCCCTGCTTCCCTTATCTTTATAGAAGCGGTCAAAATTGCCGAATGCGTTGACGGGCACATAACGTCTCCAGTAGTAATCCCATACAACATCGCCATCTCCCAGCCTGACATTGGCGCCAATGGTGATAACTGTGAGTTGGTTTTTCGCGAATGCCCTTCCTCCAATGTAGGTCACGCTGTCGGGAATAGTTACATCCGTTAGCTGATTATTCGAAAATGCCGACTTGCCAATAGAGGTAACACTCTTGGGGATGGCCACACTTCTAAGTTTATTGTTCGTAAATGCTTTGCTTTCAATAACAGTTACGCTGTCAGGGATAATCACGCTGGTCAGATGCCTGTCCATAAATGCCTGACTTCCAATCGCGGTGACGGGCAGTCTTTTTATGCGCGGAGGAATCCGTACTGCCTCCTTTATCCCCAAATAGCTGGTAATGCGCACCGCTTTGTTATCGCTTATGATTCTCACTTGAAAATCCTCTTGGGCATCGTATTTCTGTGAGCACGCCGCAAGTACCGCGATAAGCAGACAAAATAATATGGTCCCTAAAATAGATTTCTTTTTCATAATAATCCCCTCTGTAATCATTTATCACGTTACCGATCGTCTTGAACTATTTCCATTTTGGAAGCAGTTGAATCACGCGATAATCATGCGTCGTCACCCTTTCTTCTTTCACCATGCCGCCTGTCCGATATGCGCCTTCTGTCGCCATTTTTTCGCCTGTCGCCTTTGCGCCGCTCGACAGAGGGATTTTGCTTGAACAAACACTTTCTGATAACCAACAGAACTTCATCAAAATCTAAAGGTTTTCCCACATGGCCGTTCATGCCGGCCTCAAAGCACTTTTCAATATCTTCCTTAAATACATTGGCCGTCATGGCGATAATCGGAATGGTTCCTGCGTTCTCTGTATCAAGCGCGCGGATGCTGCGGGTCGCTTCGTAACCGTCCATTACCGGCATTTGAATATCCATGAAGATCATATTGTACCTGTCCGGCCTTTCGCTGAACATGCGGACGGCCTCCTCCCCGTTTTCCGCACAGTCAATGTTTAAAAAAGTCGGTTCCAGCAGTGCCAGTACAATCTCGCGATTTATTTCCACGTCCTCAACAAGCAAAACACAATATCCTTCAAAGCGATCGGTCTCCGATGATTCTCCTTTTTGCCTTTCATTTAATATATCCACGCCGAAACATTTATTTATGCAGTCAATTATCGCCGTGGGGAAAATTGGTTTTGATAAAAACTCATCTATACCGGCGTTTTTGGCGTTGCCTTTTATTCCACCCAACTCGGCTGAGGAAATCATGACGCAAACGGATTTTCCGCTGTCCATATCCCTGATGCGGCGTGTAAGCTCCATGCCGTCCATTGCAGGCATTTTCCAATCAATAAAGTAAACATCATAGGCATTTCCTTTTTCAATCAGCCCAAGAGCGTCCTCCCCGCTTGCGGCAACGTCGCAGGCAATGCCGAAACGCCTTGCAATATTAACAAAATATTCCCGGATATCCTCGTCATCGTCCACTATCAGTATCCGCATATTTTTTACGTCAAAATTAGTCACGGGAAGTAATTTGTCTTTTCCATCTTCTGCGGATATTTCGGTTTTTATTGAAAACGTAAATGTCGAGCCTGTACCAAGCTCGGATATTATCGAAATTTCGCCTCCCATCATTTCGACGATACGCTTTGATATGGAGAGGCCAAGCCCCGTCCCGCCGAAGTTACGCGTCGTACTGCTCTCCGCCTGCTCAAATGGGTTAAACAGACGGGCTTGCTGTTCTTCGCTGATCCCCACGCCTGTATCCGTTACGTCAAACCGGATGGTGCAAAAACCGTTTTCTTCATTCAATAATCTGGTACTGAGACTTATGGAGCCGTTTTCAGGCGTGAATTTCACGGCATTGGAGAGCAGGTTGGTTATCACCTGCGCAAGCCGCTGATCATCGCATATTATCGCATACGGGATATTTTCATCAATATATACGGCGAGCCGCTGATGCTTTTCAACCACGCGGAAATTTATGATGTTTGTAACCTTCTTGAGCATTTCCTCAAAAACAAAAGTGACAGGGTGCAGCTCCAGCTTGTCGGCCTCAATTTTGGACATATCCAAAACATCATTGATAACGCCGAGCAGGTGAATGGAGGCGTCTTTGATTTTCCCTATCGCGTAATCTTTTTGCCTGGCATTATCCGTAGATTCCGCAATAGAGGTCATGCCGATAATGGCGTTCATCGGCGTCCGTATTTCATGACTCATATTGGAGAGAAAACCGCTTTTGGCGCGGCTGGCTGCTTGCGCCTTATAAAGCGCCGAGGCCAATTCCTGAGTCATGTCATGACGCAGCAGGGCGTTGGCGATCAGCAAACTTCCGGAACGGAGTACGGATTCTTCATTTTCCGTGAACAGGCGTTCATTGCGGCAATCGTCAAAACCTATGAAGCCCCAAAAGTCATTTCGCAAATACACCGGCACAACCAAAATGGATATGATCCCCTGCGGCGACAACTGCGCCTGTTCGCGGGGAGACATATTCCGGACGATGCTGTTGATGCACTGGCCGCTCGACAGCCTGTGCTCCCACTCGGGAATGTTTTCATCGTAAGGTATATCAATGGTGTATTCGTTGCCCTGCTGCGGCTCGGCGCCCTCCGACCACTCGTAAAGCTGAGTGCAATACAGTTTTCCGTTCACTTCGTGGTTTTTCCAAATGTACATCCGGTCAACGTTTACCGCCGAAGCCATCATACCCATGCTGCGCCACAAAGCATCCTCAAAATCATCCATCTCCGCCTGGAGCAGAAGGGTGATTGCGTGGTTTACCGTACTCAGCAGCTTATCCCGCCTGTTGATGCCGCCCATCATCTCCTGTATTTTCCGCGCCAGTTCGCCGATCTCGTCATTTCGCTCACTGCCGAAAATAGAATCAATGTCAATACCTGTTTTTGATACGCTGTCCGTGAGCCGCTTGACCGGAGTGATGACAAAACGACGTATGAGAAGGATATTGGCGAACATAACAATGGACAACGTTACAATAAGGATAATGACATTGACCATCGCGGCCCTCTGGCTCGCCCGTATGAATTGGTCTTCTATATCGGTGCTGATGACGCCGATGATCTTATCATCCTTCCAGACAGGAACGGCACCGGTGTTATAGCTGCCCCATTTATCAACTACATTCATAATGCCCGCCGATTCTTTGCCGCCGAAGGCGTCTAAATGTATTTTTGAGATATCGTCATATTCCTCAAACAATGATTCATCTTCATAATCGGTGTCGAAAATGAAATAATATTTGCCGTCTATCTGTTTGAGCGCGTATATATAAGTGGCACCGACCTTTTTCTGTAAAGAGCGCAGATCCTCAATTATTTTCTTGTAGTTCCTTATATCTTTTTCTATATCTGATTTACTGTTGTACGAATCGAATGTATTGATATCAAGAATTTCACGGGCGGCAACGGAAATTGAAATTAAGTTTGACTTGACGCTTGCATCAAGAAGAACTCTGTGATCTCTGTTGTTTTTCAGCGTAATGAAAACACTTACACCGAGTACGATTATTAAAAGGCCAATAACTGCTGAAATGAGCAGTTTTTGTATTTTTCTATTCTGCACAGTGCCGCCTCATTGCTCTATGTTCCATCATCGCAGTAATTTTATTCTTTTCTCCCTTACTATATAAATTCTTCGCCGTCATATTGCTTTTTGCAAAAGCCGTTAACTTTGTTAAATTACCCATCGGTTAGTTATATGCCTCGCCGCTCCAATAATTTTTCGTTCAAGGTTAAGTGCGGCAGAGTTTTTCTGTATTTAATACAAGTCGTAACGCACCAGGCGGCCGTCGAGACCACCGTTGCTGATAACTTTCTTCCATGCTGTTTTCAGGCCGATTTTCTTGATGTAGGCCCGTTCGCCAAAATAGACATAGGCCGTGGAATTGGTGCAGCGCTTTTTGAAGAAATCACCCAGATTCTGGTAGAAGGCGTCCATTTCCGCCTCGTTGCCCATACGGATGCCGTAAGGA
The DNA here is from genome assembly GCA_031285215.1 of Syntrophobacterales bacterium. Lineage (GTDB taxonomy): Bacteria > Desulfobacterota > Syntrophia > Syntrophales > JAAYKM01 > JAAYKM01. The sequence goes on from JAITWQ010000212.1 coordinate 4,503, forward strand.
GGATTGCAGATGATGGTCTTTCCCGACAATGAATCCACCTGAAAAATATCGCGCTGCTCAATACGGATTCGATGCCCCGGATCAAGGATGCGGGCGTTTCGGCGGGCCATTTCTACCGCTTCCGCAGAAATATCGCTTCCCGTAATCATGCCCGGCCTGACGGGAACCATGCCTTTCTTCCCCTCCCGGACAATTTCCTTCCAGAGCGAGAAATCAAAATCAGGCAGTTTTTCCAAACCGAATCCCCGCCGCAGCATACCTGCGGGCATACGTGAGGCATGAATATAAGCCTCGCACAAAATGGTTCCCGAGCCGCAAAAGGGATCGTACAGGGGCGTTTCTCCATTCCAGGCGGAATACTGAATAATGGCCGCTGCAAGGGTTTCCATCATGGGGGCAGACACGCTTTCCGGACGGTAGCCGCGCCGGTGGAGCGTTCCTCCCGATGTATCCACACTAATCGTCGCCTTGTTATCTTCAATGTACAGATTAAACCAGACGTCAGGATTTCTGGCATCAACGGAGGGGCGGCTTCCCTGACGCGTGCGGAAGGAATCGGCAATGGCATCCTTTAATCTGAGGGCGGCAAACTGGGAATGATTTAGTTGACTGCGCACCAAAGCCGCATAAACGGCAAAAGTGCCCGCCGTGGTCAGAAAATCATCCCAGGTAATCTGAAAGGCCTGCTTGTACAGGTGCCGTTCCGTCGGGCAATCAAAGGTGACAAGAGGGGCCAGTACCCGTGTGATGAAACGGCCATGATAATTGATCCGGTAGAGGGCGGCCTTATCCCCGCGAAAATGAATTCCGCGATAAGTAATACGCGTATCTTTGGCGCCGAGGGAGATGAGTTCCTGACGGGCAACATCTTTGATGTCATCGGCGCATTGGGCAAAATAAATGCCCTGGGTTTGGTAAAGATAATTTTTCATAAGCCCCCAACCTGTATAATATTTCCCTCTTCGCCATGGCACGCGCTTTTAGCCACACGTGTTTTCGATACTTGTCGCCACTTGATCATAATTCCTTCTCATAGTTCTCTTAGTTATTCGTTGATAATCCTATTGACGCCTTGTTTCCAGTTGCATGGTATAGGTGATTTATCAATATGGAGGATTATGGGATAGATAAAATATCCTTCATATTTAAAATCGGGATTATGGCTTTCAAGCTGCCTGACACCGTTGATGTCGTTCCAATACGGCCCGACCGGCCCCTCCAAAGCAGGGGAAGCCGGAACTACTCCCAGAATGGCGGGAATATCTTCAGCCGATTTTATTCCTGTTAAATTGAATAATATTTTTGCCGGCAGTCCGCCGTCCTTATTGTAGTGAATGACAATAGGCGAGTTTTGCCGGAAAAAGCAAATATTTTCCCCGCCATATTCATAGCAATGAAATGGCCGGCCAAGAATGACTTTCGCATCAATGACATTGGCTTGCAGGAGACGTTTAATGTCGGGCAGACTATCCCTGCTGATCCCGGGCATGGTTATCCGCAATACTTCCTCGCATGCAACAGACACTTCCTGGCCCGTATCACCGGGCCATTTTTTCACCATGTGTGAACATTCAGCGGCATTAACATACGGAGGCAACAAGATAAAAAAGAAAAAACTTGCCGCCAGCAGTATCAAATAAGTTTTCATATTTTGCTTGGCCAATTTCACAGGTTGCCTGCCTTACGTGTTTTCGTGTTCGCGGCGCGTCTCCGTTGTTTTCATGTCCTGACGCGATTTTCTTCTCCGACAATCCGTAAAACGCCGGTAATCTTTTCTTCAATCCAATCGGCATGGCGGCACATGGCCATATCCGTCAAAAAAGTGGGAACGAGGACACAGCGCAGTCCGGCGCTCTGGGCGGAATTCAGGCCGCGCGGCGAATCTTCAACGGCAATGGCGTCTTCCGGCTCCAGGCCGAGGCGTTCCAGAGCCATCTGATAGGGATCCGGCCACGGTTTTAAACGGGGACTTTCGTTACTGGTAATGATACATGCAAAAAGATCCAGCAGATCTGTACCGCCATGGGCCTGCAGCAACGTTTCCCGCGAACTTCCCGTAACCAGAGCCAAACGCACCTGGCCATGGAGGAGGTTAATCGTCTCCGCCACTCCCTCCAGAAGGGGAAAACCATTTTCCAGACAGGCCAGAAAACGCCGGTTGCGTTCTTTGATGATCTTTTCCGCAACCTCAGGAGAAATGCCCAGAGATGCCATCATTCCATAGCTGCTCATGCCACGGCCCAAGTAATTCCGCGCCCAGTCTTCCGCTTCAAGAATAACTCCCGCAGAAGCCAGAATATCGCGGGTGATTTCAAAAAAGACAAGCTCGCTGTCCATAAGAATTCCGTCGTTATCAAATAAAACGGCCTTGATCATCTCATCCATTCCGCCGGTTTCTTGCCTGGGAAAACATTAATATTGCCCGAATCATGGCCATCCGAAACATTTTCTTCTGAGTATGCGGTTATTTTTCACGGCCCGTCAGTGACTGGATCAACCTCAGGAGCAGCAATTTCCAGAATATGATCTACATTGAATACCCGTTTTTCATTGCGCAGGCGGCAGTAGGCCTCCAAACCGGTAAAAGGATGCCCTTTATGGGACATTTCTCCCAGAACCGCAGGGCAAATAACCCGCTTTGTCTTTTCATTCTTGGCCGTGAGATAGACAATGGTCACATCGTGATTCGCCGCAATCGCCTGACGTAAAAGGCGCATTTTGTCTTCCCGGGAAATGACCGCCGCCGCCATGCGGTACTGACAGGCGGTCAAAAACTCCGTAACCCGCCAATCCACCATAACATGGTTCTTCTGAACCGGCTTGCGCAGGGCAATGCCCGCCAGGGACGTACAGCGCGAAAGGGCCACGTAAATCTGACCCGGCGCAAAAACACCGCGCCCGACGTCAATTAAAACCCGTTCAAAGGTTTTCCCCTGGCTTTTATGAATGGTAACGGCAAAGGCCAGGCGAAAGGGATACTGGGTGAAGGAACCGACAGGTTCGGAAACGAGCTGATCGTCTTTCACCGCCAGGCGAAAGATATGCCAGGTATAAGGCCCCACATCCACCTCTTCCCCATCCTCAAGTTCAATACGAATGATTTCCCTGCTTTCCGAAAACTTGACAATCCGGCCAATGGTACCGTTCACCCAGCGCCCCCTGCTGTCATTGTTCAGGAGCATAACCTGAGCATCATTTTTGAATGTCAGCTTCTCCGCCGTAGGAAGGTATTCCCGGCCAAAATCGCCTTCAATGGTTCCCGTAACGGTTTTCACTTTTCCGGGAAGCCTCTCCAAACGCTCCGCATTAATCAGATCGGCCAGGTCATTGGTCGTTGTCATGGAGATGCAGAAATCGCCCTGTGAGGGATCAAAATCAGGTTGAACGCGGCTGTTCAGGAGACGCAGGTGATTATCGGTCGCCGTGCGATTACGGATGGCATTCAAGAGCTGGATAAAGGCGGGGTCGGTTTGGCGATAAATTTTCTCCAGCTCCACAAAGGCCAGCTGCAATTCCCCTGAAACAAGAGAACTGAAAAAATAAGGGGTGCGATAAGTCAGCTGAAAAACGCCTCTCTCTTTGGCGCCCAGCACGGGAGGAAGCTGGTAAAGATCGCCGATCAGAATGAGCTGAATGCCGCCAAAGGGCAAAGCGCCATCGGGGCCGTTTAAGCGCAGAAAACGATCAACGCAATCCATCAGATCGGCCCGCATCATGGACACCTCGTCAATAATGATCGCGTCAACGCGCTTGTAGATATTCTGGCCGGGCTTAAACCTTTTCTTTTTTATTTTCGCCAGGCTCACATCCGGCTTGAAACCGCAGAAGGAATGGATGGTCTGTCCGCCAACATTTACGGCGGCAACTCCCGTGGGAGCCAGCACGGCAACACGTTTGCGCGTATGGCGGCAGAAATAGGCAAGGAGGGTTGATTTCCCTGTTCCGGCCCGGCCGGTAATAAAGATATTCCGGCCTGTGTTTTCCATAAGCTCCAGAGCTTGCTGAAACTCCGGATTCAATTCAATTTCTTCGCGTTCTTCTTCCATAAATCAAAATGTCTTTTCTCGAATCATATCTGCCAGATTATTACTTTTCCGGGAGACCAAAATCCTCTTCTCGAAAAACAACGGCTTGGAAAGTGGAGAAACTCGCCCCTTGACGCCAGCCTTCCCTTGGTAACCCGGCCTTTGCCGCAAGATGATTCAACATCTCATCCCGCCCCCATCCCTGCTCTGCCGCCACTTGGGGCAGAAATACTGCGGAACGGCCATCCTTGCGAAGGACCACTCCATCCCGGCCAGCCTCAATGTCTTCATAACCGGATACTTGTTTCATGGGCGTCAAAACAGAAATTTCAAAGGTCAAATTTTTCAATTCATCAATACGAACGGGCGAAAAGCGCGGATCTTTAAGACCCGACTGCAGGGACATCATCCCCACCAGCCTGGGCAAAGGTACATGGGAAACGAGATTGCCGATACATCCCCGCAAGGCTCCCTTATGATTATGTATGGTCACAAAAACGCCCCGCTGCTGCTGCAGAAACGGAGAGAAATCACGGGCCAGGGGGAGGGTCTGGGTGGTGAGATAGCGGGTTATAGCTTCCCGGGCAAAAATAAGAAGGGCCTTTTTATCTTCAGGCTGAAGCTCTCCGTCTGTTGTCTCAGGCTGTGCCAGAGAGCGCGAATCAATCTGTATCGCTTCTTTTGTCAGGGCCACAGCGCCGTAACCTACCACTCTTCCCTGATCGCCAACGAGACTGTCGCCGGAATGAGCGTAGCTGACTACCCGTCCTCCTCGTGCGCCAAGAAAAGATGCAGCTGTTATGGCAGCCATGACCGCCCCTTCGCCGCAGGCACAGGTTTGCAGATTGGGCAGACGGCGATTCATCTGCGCCTTAATGGTCTCCTTGAAAGTGAGAGGATTTAAGGTAATCATGGCATCCAAAACGGCCAGATCAAATGAAGGGGCATCCTCCGCAGAAGGATAGTGGGAAAGGTCGGTACTGGCAACAATTAAGGCATGACGATCTTTAAGAACCTGTCCGAGAGTTACTCCCAGCCGTTCGCACATGTTCGGATCGGCACCGCCAATCTGAACGGGAACGATCTTCGCCTGAGGAAAGAGAACCTGAACAAACGGTACCTGAACCTCAATAGAATGTTCCCGCGTATGCACCTTTTCGTCAGTGACAAAGTCGCCTCCGCCCCTTTCCAGAAGATGGGCCATGATTTCCTGATCAATTTCCGCAACGCCTGAAGGGGTCTGGAATCCCCGTCCCGGGTACAAACCGCCGCAATGGAAACCCGGGACGGTGTGATTCGTTCCCAGAATGACCACCGTATCAATTTTCTGTCCCCGAACCTGGTTATAACCGTCCGCCGCGATCTGGCCGGAATAGATATAGCCCGCGTGGGGCAAAATCAGAGCAATGGCCGTTTGCTCATGGCCGGTGACAGCCCTGATCATATATTCCTCAATTCCCCTCCGCAAAATATCGGGTGAGTCAGCGTAGAACTGCCCCGCCACAGCGGGAGGGCGAACGGCCTTCCATGTATCATTTACCCTTTGCGTCATCGTCATTCCTTTCCCGGACAGCATGTTTATAATTATTGAGACGTCTCTTCTTCTCCGCCATTTTTTACTTGCAGATACGTTTGTACCTTATTGCGGATGGAATCGGGAAGTTTTATTCCCAGGTTTTGCAGCCTTTTTTCATATTTTTCGAATGATCGCGTATGCTGGGAAGTATGGATAATGAGCTGCAAATAGGAACGAATGCTGCCCTCGACTTCACGGCGGAATTCGATGTCGTGATTCAGCATTTCTTCCACAGGTACAATCAGACGATAATTAATGGGTTTGCAAATAGCCCGGTAAGCCACAAAAAGCTGGAGGGCATTGGATTCATAGTCCCTTTCGCGAATGGCCCTTTCCACGCGGTTCAGATTGATACAATCCATGATCTGAAATTCGTATTCCTCGCCCAGGACGTCATGAATCAGGCCGCTTAACTCCCGGTGACGGGGGCAGCGGGTAAAATCTTCGCCGCAGTCACGGAGACAGCGGGCGTACAAAACAAAGTCAATGTCCGAACCATGCTGCGAAATGCCCATATTCACAGATCCCATAATATCCATGGCTGCGTCCTGCTGAAGTTTCTGATCCAGGAGAAAGGTCACTTCCTCAAGGAGTTCCAGACGCTCACCCGTTTCCTTTGTCTGGAAGGAACGATAGAAATCTTTGATATCATTGTATAATTCAAACTCTGGAATATGAGAATATTTTTTCACGCGGGTATCGTAATTCTGTTTGCGGCGATGGGCATGGTAGCGTGTTTCGCCAATAATCCGCTCCTTCAGTTTTTCTCCCCGCAGGGAATACTCGGCGATGTCAAATATTTTGTTATCCACAACCTTGCGATAAAGAATATTCTCTACCCGGCGTTTTTCCACCTCAATCTCGTAAAAGAATCCCCCTTCCGCAACACGGCCGGAAATTTCTGTCACTTCACCGAAAATGGACGGATTCATATAAACGGTTCCCTGTACCTTTTCCACTCCCCATTCGTCGTGAACATGGCCAAACAGACACATCGAGACATCATGACGGTCACAGTAGGCCCGCAGAGACGGAGATCCCGACGTTCCATAGGTGGTGACGCGATCCAAAACGCCGTGGGCAGGCTGATGAACTACAAGCACGTCCGGCCTGTTGGCAGCAAAGAACCGGTACATTTCATTTTCTTCCATGTGAGCGCCAATGCCGGCGCGATTGCGGACAACATATTTTTCCGGAATTCCCGGCGTCCAGATATCGGCGCCCCCATAGCCGGCAAATTTCAAGCCGCCCCGTTCATAGCAGTGTAAATGCAGATCGCGGATGTGAAGCGCCGTAAATTTGAGATTCATATCGTAATTTCCCGGCAGGCAATAGACCTTACCCCGTTTTCGGGGAGAAATCATGTTTTCCAGGAGGCGGTATTTCTGGCGCATGACACGGCCGGCGCGATCGGTATATTCCTTATAACGGCTGGCCTTATCAATGATGTCATCCGTAATATCTCCCGACCGCAGCAGGACGTCAACAAAATCCTCAATGTAGAGATCGTGACGATCCATCTTGCGGCGAAGGCTGTGAAAAAATGTCTGAAGCTCGTGATAATGCATGGACGTATCCATGGTATAGAAAGGAATGTCAATCAAATCGCCTGCAATGATGTAAATATCGGCCTCAACCATTTCCAGCAGATATTTGACCCGCTCAAAATAACCATGAACATCCGTAGCAAAAATGATCTTCATGAATTTATCCCCCTTCTTTCTTTCCACCAGCAAAAGGCTCCCAGCAGAGGCGCTCTCGTTTCCAGAATAACGTGTACCGGCGCTGCTTCCAGAAGAAAGGACATCCGGCCCCTGACGCGGAAGGATTGCAAAAAACCTCCTTCCCGAAGAAAAGGAAGAATTCGCGGCGGAATCCCGCCGCCGAGATAAACGCCTCCCATAGCCATCACTTTAAGGGCCATATTACCCGCCTCGGAACCGAGAAGGGTGGCGTACAGGCGCAAAGTTCGCACACAGAGCGGGCAGGGAGAAGAAGACCGCATCCCGCCGTCAACGATAATGGGTACGGGGTCGGCTGCCGCAGCCACCGCATCCCTTAGGCAGGGCGATTCTTCATGGGGAAACTGCCCTTGCAGATATTGATAGATTCGATAAATACCCTGCCCGCCGCAGACTTTTTCCGCCGAAACACGCTGCTCTTTCTCATAAAGGCTGACGGTAAAGGCCCGGCCTTCCTCCGTTGAGGACGCGTAATCACCATGTCCCCCTTCCGTAGCAAAGGCATACCAGCGATCCTGACACGCAGGAGTCATAAATGCCTCTCCCAACCCCGTTCCGGGAGCAACAACGGCTCTGTTGCCCAAAGGATCAGGATGACCCGTCTGCAAAGGATACAAATCTTTCCCTTGCAGATGAGGAACGATAACGGCCATGGCAAGCATGTCATTGATCAGACTAACCGATTGAAAACCCATTTCCTGCTTCAACCGTTCTTCCGTAAGGGACCAGGGGAGATTTGTCAGTTTGGCCTGGCCCTTTGTTACCGGGCCGGCAACGGCCAAAACTGCATGAGAAACCTTTTCCGGCCCGGAAGAGAGAAACGCACGGATAACATCTGCTATATCCTGATAGTTGGCGCTGGGAAAAACACCTTCCTGTACAGGCTTAAGGGACGAATCCGCCTCGGCAAACACGGCCAGACGCGTTTTGGTGCCTCCAATATCAGCGGCCAGAATCATGTTTTTCTCCCTCATTGTACCTTATGACGCACAAGCCCGTGTTTTGAGAAAGCGCTTCTTTTGTTTGTACGCGCCGGGCATAACACGTTTCATCGTATTTCCTTATCAAGCCATTGTTCATAGGATGGACTGCTGTCGCTGATTTGCAAAGCAATAATTTCGGGAACATCATAAGAATGATGCTCCTGAATGACGGCGGCCACCTGATCGAACAGATGACGCCGCGTCTTGATGACACAGCGCCACTCTTCCGCCTCTTCAATCTTGTCTTGCCAATGATAGCGGCTGATGATGGGTCCTTCAAGCTGAACACACGCCGCCAAACGCCCCTGAAGAAGAATTTGTGACAGACCGTCTGCTTCCTGACGGCTGGCCGTCGTGGTCACAACTTGAATGAATTTACCATTTTTCATTTTGATCACTCCTTCGCAGCATTCTACACCGTTGCTCTTTTTTCGCAATACAGGATTCCGGCATAGGGCTGACCATTTTTTCTGTTTCTGCAGAGGGATTCCCCCTGCTTTTACCTTGATAATTGAGGTATAGCATGTATATTGCCTTACAATACAGCGTGGTTTTCAGGTAGTTGGTTCGTAATTTGCAGATAATTTTTCCAATACACCGCCCTTGAGGTAATGAACACACAGGAGACATTTATGAAAGCATTTTTGATTCTTTTGGTCGTTTTGGCAATCCCCTTTATTTGGGGGATAGCCAAATACAATTTCTTCATCAGGTTGAGGAATAATCGTGAAAACGCTTTTGCGAATATTGATGTGCAGCTGAAACAGCGCCACGACTTGATTCCCCAACTGGTATCCACCGTAAAAGGCTACGCTTCCCATGAAAAGGAAACTCTCGACCGGATAGTTGCCGCGCGCAGCGGCGCCATGAATGCCAAAAGCATTGACGAAAAAATCGTTGCCGAAAATGCTCTGACTTCCGCTCTTTCCGGTTTGAAAATAATCGTGGAAGCCTACCCCGACCTGAAAGCCAGTACGAACTTTATCCACTTGCAGGAAGAAATTGCGGATATCGAAAATAAACTGGCGGCGGTACGGCGGTATTTCAATTCCGCTACCAACGAGCTGAACACAGCCGTAGAGATGTTTCCCGCAAATATCATCGCCCGCATGTTTGGTTTTCATAAAGAAATGATGCTCGACTTTGGCGGCCCGGAAGAACGGCAAAATATGCAGCAAGCACCGGCAATCACTTTTTAGGCCATGAAATATGTCGGTTTGCATACACAGCAAGCCCGGAATAACTTCCGCTCGGCCCTCCTCCTTTGCCTGTTTCCCTGTCTCCTCGTCCTGGCGGCATTGCTGTTTTCCATGCTGCTGGGGTTTTTCTTGGGTGACGCCTGGCGGAATATAGCGCATTGGGTAAAGCGTATCTTTCTTTGTTTGTGCCCCCTCATGCTGTTTGGCGTGGCGATTTGGTTCATGTTACATCCGCGGCAGATTCGGGGTAACTTTCTGTGGATTCCCTGTCTTACTATCATCTTGGCCTTCCTTGCTTCCGTAGTGTTGGGATTTTTCGTATCGTTGGTTAATATAGACATCTGGGAGAAATCCCTGCCGATTTTCTGGAAACTGGCGCCTCATCTCCTCGTTGCCGTAATGGTTTGGTTCACCGTTGCTTATTTCCTCAATACCGCCATTATCCGCAAGGCAACAGGAGCCCACCCCCTGGAACGCAGGGAAAACAAAAGGGTTTACAATCTGGTGGAAAACCTCTGCATATCCCAGGGAATGGCCATACCGAAAATCAATCTTATCGAAGATAATTCCTTAAACGCCTTTGCCAGCGGCATTGACAACCACTCCTACACCGTCAGTCTTTCCCGCGGCATCATTGACAAGTTGAACGATGAAGAGCTGGAAGGTGTTATTGCCCATGAATTATCCCATATCCGCAACGGCGACACGCGTTTGCTGATCGTGTCTGTTGTTTTTGTCGGTCTTTTTGCCACAGTGAGGCGGCTTGCTTTCCACGGTCTGTATGGCCTCCGCAGAGCCAGAGACCCCAGAATGATTGTCATAATTCTGGTAGTGATGCTGGCCGCAACTATCAGTTACATTTTCTCTTCTTTGATGCATTTTGCCCTTTCCCGGAGCCGTGAATATTTGGCCGACGCTAGCGCCGCCGAAATGACGCATCGCCCACAAGCGCTGGCCAGCGCTCTTAGGCAAATATCGCAGAGGTCAAATATGGAAAAGGCGAAAAAAGACATGTTCTTTGATGTTGCCCCGCTGTTTATTGAGGATCCCGACAAAGAACCGCCCTCTGGCGGAGAACAGAGTGAAGAACAAGATAAGGAAAAAGATTTCTTTGATCTTTTTGACAAATTCACGGCTTTATTCGCCACCCACCCCCCCATCGAAAAGCGGATTGCCATTTTGGAACAGTTTTAAATTATCGGCTGTTAAATATCGGGAATAGTTTATAGCGAAGCAAGAACAAAAGAGCGCCCACTTTTACGGACGCTCTTTTTAGTTTACCTACGGCAAGAACCATTGCAGAAAGAAAGCACAGAGGGCAAAATATGCCTCGCCCATATTAACTTTGACAATGGAATCGGGAGGGATTAGAATCACCGATAGGGAAAATAATTCGCCTTTTAAAAGGCTTATGAAAAACACTGACAACAGGAAAGGAATAATGTGATGAGCGATACGGACGAACAGGACGGTTTTGTAATCAACGAAAAGGATATTCACGCGATCCTCATGGACTCTGCCGGTCATGACGCCATCGTGATTCGTGATATCCTCAACAAATCGCGGGAACTTAAAGGGTTGTCCCTGAAAGATGTGGCGGCATTGGCGGCAATCAGCGACCCGGAACTTTTGGGGGAACTCTTCGCCGCCGCGCGATATGTGAAAGAATCCATCTACGGACGCCGGTTGGTTCTTTTCGCACCCCTGTATATTTCCAATCTCTGCAAAAACGAATGTACCTACTGCGCATTTCGCGCCCGCAATACCACCGTCAAGCGGCGCGCACTCACCATGGAAGAAATTGCACGGGAAGGCATGGTGCTGATCGGGCAGGGCCATAAACGGGTACTCCTGGTTGCCGGAGAATCCTATCCGTCGGAGGGCTTTTCCTATGTTCTGCGCGCCATTGAAACACTCTACTCCCTGAAAAGCAAAAACGGCGAAATCAGGCGTATTAACGTCAATATCGCTCCCCTGACCCTGGACGAATTCAAAGAGCTTAAAGGTACAAATATTGGTACCTATCAGCTGTTTCAGGAAACCTATCACCGGGAAACGTATCATGCCGTCCATGTCGGCGGAAAAAAGAAGGACTATGGGTGGCGTCTGACGGCAATGGACCGCGCCATGGAGGCGGGTATTGATGATGTGGGCATCGGCGTTCTCTTTGGCCTTTTTGACTGGCGTTTTGAAATGCTGGCCATTATGCAGCACATCCGCTACCTTGAAGAAAAATTCGGCGTTGGTCCCCATACGATCAGTGTTCCCCGTCTGGAACCGGCAGTTGGTTCCGATATTGCCGCTCAGCCGCCCCATCCCGTGGATGATCTGGATTTTAGAAAGATCGTCGCCATCATGCGCCTTGCCGTTCCCTATACGGGAATCATCATGTCCACACGTTCGCGGCAGTTGTTTTTAACTCTGTTATATCTTTTACGTCGTACTGCTAATTTTGGTTGTATTCATATCTTCTGTCTTTTGATTTTATTTCTTAAGAGTTATTCCTTATATGGAAATCATAAAGCTCATATGTGATGTTTTTCCAGTTCATTGTTAATGTTTTACAAATGTAAAAGATATTTG
>JAITWQ010000015.1 GCA_031285215.1 Syntrophobacterales bacterium
TATGGTTTTTATCGCCGCTGGCTTATGTGGAAGGCTTTAGGCAAACCTGAAACGGAAAACAGATCTGGTAATCGCAGCGAACGAATGAAGTATTTGTTCCGCAACGTGTTTTTGCAGGAAAACACCTTTAAAGATGGCTACGCGGGTATTATGCACGGCCTTATCTTCTTTGGTTTTTTGGTGCTGATTTTTGGCGCGGCCTTTGACGCGACGGAGCATCACATTACGGGACCTTTCGGCTGGCACTTTCTGAGAGGTAATTTCTACCTTATTTTTTCCCTCACCATGGAAATCTTCGGCCTGTTCGTTCTGATCGGCGCTCTGATGGCCATTAGCCGCCGTTATCTGACCAAACCGGACCGGCTAAACACCAAGGGTGTTTCCGATAATAAACCGGAAGACGCGATCATTCTTTCTCTTTTGGTCGGTGTTATTGTAACGGGGTTCATTGTCGAAGCTCTGCGCATTCATGCGACGGGAAGCCCTTCGTGGGAAGTGTGGTCCATTTTTGGATGGCTTCTCGCGAAAATGTTTATCGGCCTTGATTTCGGGATAGCAAAGATCATGCACCAGATTTTCTGGTGGGTTCATACCTTCATTGCCCTTGGTTTCATTGCTTATATTCCTTATTCCCGGTTGCTGCATATCTATACCACACCGAGAAATCAGTATATGAAAACCATGCTGCCCACAGGGCAGATTGAGCCTATTCGCGATTTTGAAAACGCGGAAACTTTTGGCGTCGGACAGATTAACGATCTTACGTGGAAGCAGATTTTTGATTCCGATGCCTGCCTCAAATGCGGACGCTGTCAGGATGGATGTCCCGCCCACCTTTCCGGGAAACCTCTCTCACCGAAAAAGCTGACCCAGGATATTAAAACCTACTGGTTGGAAAAGGCGCCTGCGGCTGTCGCGGCGTTGAAGAATCCGGAAGGAGAGGATGCTGTGGAGAAAGGGTTCGTCTGTAAAACCCTTGATAAAATTGACGCCTATGTTGACAGCTTTAAGAAGCCTCTTCCGGAAGTAAAAGAAGGGGAAGAAAAAGCGCTGGTCGGAGATGTGGTTGATCTCCATGAATTATGGTCCTGTACAAATTGTATGTACTGTATGGAAAACTGCCCCGCCGACATTGAGCATGTTCCGAAAGTTGTGGGAATGAGGCAGTACAAGGTGCTTATGGAGGCGGATTTTGCGCCGGAGTTGCAGCTAACCTTCCGTAATATGGAAAATAACTCTAATCCCTGGGGAATTGGCGCTCATTTACGTGGTGACTGGGCGAAAGATTTGGATATTAAAACACTCGCCGAAGACGCTAACGTAGAGTATCTTTTCTACGTGGGATGCTCTGGTTCCTTTGATGACCGCGGCAAGAAAGTCACCATCGCCTTTGCGAAGATTTTAAAAGCTGCTGGCGTCAGTTTTGGTATTCTGGGAACGGAAGAGGGATGCTGCGGAGATTCGGCCATGCGCGGTGGAAATGAATATCTCTATCAAACCATGGCCCAGATGAATATTGAAGTGATGGACGGTTATGGCGTGAAGAAGATCATCACCATTTGTCCCCACGGATATAACGCGCTGAAGAAGGATTATCCGCATTTTGGCGGCAACTACGAAGTGTATCATCATACGGAGATTATCGCTGACCTGATTGCCAAGGGCAGGATTTCTCTGAAAACGCAAACTAATGGGCTGTTCACATATCACGATTCCTGCTTCCTTGGCCGTTATAACGATATCTATGATCAGCCTCGCCGTGTTTTGAAAGCTATTCCCGGAATGAAATTAACCGAGATGGAACGTAACGAGGCCAAGAGCTTCTGCTGCGGCGCTGGCGGCGCGAGGATGTGGATGGAAGAAGATATCGGCGAGCGCATCAACGACATGAGAACAGATCAGGCGATTGCGGCTGGTGCCGATAAAATCGCTGTTGCCTGTCCTTTCTGTCTGACCATGATGACTGACGGTATCAAGGATCGCAGCAAAGAGGAAACGATGGTAGCTCTGGATATTGCGGAAATCGTCTGGAAGGCAATGGGTTTGGAGGACGAAGGCTGAAAGCAGTCAAATCCGCTCCTGCGGCGGGATTAGTTAAGGAATAATAACAAAAAGCCTGATCGTCTGGACTATCTGTTCGGATGTCCAGAAAAACAAACACCCCCTGAAGAGAAAGATTCAGGGGGTGTTTTATATGGTGAAATCTTTACGGGAAAAATCTTAATGCGGTTGTTTCAGCCACGCTATCGCCGCATCCTCGCCATCCTCAATCGCAATCTCAACCGCCCGCTTCGCAGTATCAAGCAGTTGCTCGGACTGGCGGCGAAGGTCGAAGGATTGCTGTACATTGTCGGCGATTTGTCGTTGGACGCTAATATCTAAAATCGGAATTGGCATATTCTTAATTGTTGGTAAGTCCGTATTTTGCCGAACGCTCGCTTGCGCAATATTACGCAATAAATACCATTCTTTGGCTACGCTTTGAATGTAAAGCCCTACAAAATGCGGAATATGCTTTTTCGTATCTTTAAGCCGTATGCGAATTGTAAATGATGCAAATAAATATCCGTCCTCAGCTTCGGTAATAACGCCGATATCACCGACCGTCCCCATTTGAGAGACAATAATATCATTCTTACGAGCGTAAAACTTTTCGGGCAAGTCCTGTGTGTTGGTTATCCGATCCAACGTATTTCTAATTTCAAGGTCACATAAATTCATGCCTTTGATATATGGGATGCCAGTTCCATCGTCTGTGTATGGACTTGTCGGCACTGTACCATAGTTAATATGACTGCAAATATCTTCAACCCTGCTCACAGGATGCCTTTTAAGAAGAGCTTCAAACTCCTCATATTTTCGCTGGTAATACTCCGCATCCAATCTCCCACTCGCACCAAAGCTTTCGGAGAATGACTTGACCGCCACGGGTTCTTGCGAGGGAGTGAAATTGCCCATACCGAGTGCGGAGAGGAGGTGCTGCTCGGCGGCGGCATAAGTATTTTTAGCGCTATCAAGAATATTGTTCGCATTTATAATCAAGTCTTGAATACCATGTTCAAATGTATTAGAAAAAATAGGTATTGCAAGCAAACGCAAGTCATCAAGATTGAGTCCCTTTTGTATTGCTCCACGTTCTTTTCTGAGCAGTAACTCACGTCCGTATTTTGAGTTTAGGTATGCCACGATGTAATAGGCGTTTATATCATCTGCCCGAATTACTGTACTTTTACAGCTAAATATTGCGGGCAAATCAGTTTTTCTGACAATGCAGGCGTTTCCAAGCGTACCTACTACTGAAACAAGGATATCATTTTCTCTAAGAGCATATTTTGCCAGTCTTTGAAAATCGCTTGATTTCATGTATCGTGGTTCAGTATC
>JAITWQ010000042.1 GCA_031285215.1 Syntrophobacterales bacterium
CTCCAATGAATTGCGGGAACTCATTCAGGATGAAGCGAGTAAATATCTTCCTTTTGATAATATGGATGATGTGAACTATGATTTCCAGATTCTTGGGAAGAATGAGTCTAATGCCAGCCAAATTGACGTGATGCTTGTCGCGGCAAAAACAGACATTGTGAACCGGTTCACCGACGCCATTGAGAACGCCGGTTTACAGCCCGTCATTATGGATGTCGATTCTTTTGCCCTCGAAACCATGTATGAGGAGAATTACGATTTCGGCAGCAATGAAATCGTTGCCTTGGTAAACATTGGGGCAAGTGTTACTAATATCAATGTCGTTAAGAACGGAGGATCTATTCTCCGCCGTGACTTCACGATGGCAGGTTATAGCATTACAGCGGATCTGCAAAGTAATATGAGCTTGCTCAGTTTTGAAGATGCGGAAATAAAAAAACTCGAAGGCTACTACGATGAGCCGACGGATGCTTTTCGCGGGCATCTTATCAATGCGGCAGAACCCATCCTGCAAGAGATCGAAAGATCCATTGATTATTTCCGCTCCACTGTTGGCGGTGGTGAGATTAACAAGATCCTTCTGTCGGGAGGATCCGCCAGTTTACTTGGTTTTGCGGAGGCGTTATCACAGCGCTTGAACATTACAACCGAAATTGTGAATCCTTTTAAACACATAGCATACAGCAAAAAGCAGTTCTCCGAGGAAGAAATAGAAAGAATCGGACCCGCAGCGGCTGTATGTATAGGGTTAGCATTAAGAATGGTAGGTGACAAATGATAAAAATTAATCTGCTTCCCTATCATGAAGCGAAGAAAAAGGCTGGAAAAGCCAAAGAAATCATACTTGTTTTGGGAGCGGTCCTCATTTTTGCGGCCCTTCTTTTCTCTTACCATAGCTACATGGTTACGGAGCTTGTAAAGCTGAACCGGAGTATTGGGGAGAATCAAAAAAAGATAAAAGATCTGGATGAGGTAGTGGGGAGCATAGAAGAGTTCAAAGAGAGCAAACTCATTTTGGAGAATAAAATTGACGTCATTAAAAGATTGGAAGAAGGGCGTGAATTTCCTGTCTTCATGTTCAAACAACTGGCTGGTGTTATCCCGGAAAAGGATCTGTCCCTGAACAGTGTTTCGCAAATGGGAAATATGTTGTCCCTTGACGGAATTGCGAGAAATCCGACAACAGTTGCCCTGTTTATGAAAAGTTTGGAATCCTTGCCGTTTATCGTTTCCGTTGATCTTCAGTCCTCAAAGCAGGAAGAAGCATCAGGGGGGGAGAAAATACAGGTTTTTAAAATAAGTTGCGCCATTAAGAAAGGGTAATAAGAGATGGCTATTTCTGCTGATGATCTGAAAAGACTTTCGCCAAAAGCAAAGGCGGGTTTGATAATAGGTTTGTTTTGTCTTATTGGTTACTTTTATTACATGCTCTATCTTCAGGATGCTTGGGCCCAAAAGGAACGTTCGGAATCGCAGTTGGCACAGCTGAAGGAAGAAGTGAAGAAAAAAGAGAAAATAGCGGCGGATCGGGAAAAGTATATTGTGGATCTTGAGGCTCTGCAAGCTGATTTTCAGGCCGCCCTGCAAAAATTACCGGACAAAAAGGAAATTCCCCTTCTTCTGGAGGCCATTTCAGAGAAAGGCCGTGCTGCCGGTGTTGATTTCCTCCTTTTTGAGCCGGTGCCTGTGATTCCTCAGGTTAAAAAAGATGAGAAAAAAACGGATGGATCTCCTGCGGAAAGCGAAGAGTTTTACCAGGATATTCCTGTACGCGTAAGGATTGTAGGGACTTATGCCGATACGCTGGACTTTCTCGGGGAAGTATCGCGCTTGCCCAGAATTATCAACGTTGAGGATTTGGTTGTAGGGGGGCAAAAAGATAGCAGAGCGGGCAGTAAAGCAAATAGACCGGATATGCTTATTACATCTTGTGTCCTCAAAACCTACATGTTTTTAGAGCAGCAATAAGGTCAGAAAAATAAAAGGGAGTTGTGGTGATGCTGAAACCAATTTATAAACCACGGAAAACATTAACGTCGTCTTATCTGGCTGTTTTGATTGCCGCCATGATGTGTCTGGCAATCATGGCCTTCCCTGTGTGGGCGGAAGAGGAAGGGTTGCCCCCTGTTGATCCCCCTGCAGTACAAACGGGTTCCGCTCCCCCGATGGTTACTCCGCCAGGCAGTCTTGGCAGTAAAGATCCTTTTAAACCGTTTGTCGATACGGGAGAGGCCAAGAAGCAAAAGGCAAAGGCGATTCCTATTTCGCCTCTCCAGCGTCAGGATCTTTCCATGTTCAAGGTGGTGGGAATTTCCGGAAGTGACCGGGAAGGGTGGAGAGCCATTGTTGAGGACGGCGAGAAGAAATTTTACATTATTAAAGAGGGCACGCTTATCGGCCTTGACGAAGGACGCGTTTCGCAGATCAGATCTGACAGGGTAGTTGTCGCGGTTAAGGACCCGGATGCGAAGGGGAAAATAAATCATATTACCATGAAATTGTATAAAGATATTGAGGAAGCACCATGAAAAAGAGAAAACTGGGATTTATTGTTTTACTGGTATTGTTGGGATCGTTCTTTTGTCTTTCTTTTGCATTTTCGTATAGTGCATCCCCCGTTGTCGATACCGTTTCCATTAACAGGGGAGGAACCGTTCATTTAAATAATGTAGCGTTTGAACGGCTGCCGGGGAGGGAGAGAGTAACATTACATTTTTCTGCGGAATCTGGCGCCATGATTGAGACGCAGAGTTCCTTCAGTATTGTGGCCGTGATGGCGAACACCGTGATCAGTGAAAATGTTAAACGTGGTTTGGCTGACAAAAAACTGGATAATATCTTCCGCGTGTCGGCCATTCAAAAAGACAGGGATGGTCAGCCCTGGAGTTATATGACCATGGATATGCACGAGCGTGTGCCCTATATGATTCGCAAAGATGGGGCCCGTGTGCAAATTGATTTCAATGTTGCCGGCATTTCGAAGGGTGCAAGAGGGACAAGAAGCGGAAATCAGGATTTCTATTCAGAGGTAAATCAGACGCCTGATCCGTCCAAGCGAATCACTATTGATTTTCAGGACGCAAATATTAAGAGTGTTTTCCATCTTCTCGCGGAAGCCGGCAGTGTCAATATCGTTTCCGGCGAAGACGTGAAAGGGACGGTTACTTTGTCGATGAAACGTGTAACGTGGCGGCAGGCTTTTGATACGGTGCTGACATTGAATGCCTTGGGGGTGCATGAAGATGGTGATGTTCTCATTGTTAAAACAATGGAGAGGATAAGAAAAGACGCCGATAAGGAACGCGAAGAAGCGGCAAAGATGGCCGATAGAGCCAAAGCATTGGAAGAGGCGGAGCAGAAAAAGCTGGTAAAAGACGGTAAGCTGCCCCAGATTGCCATAGAGGCAAAAATTGTAGAAGTGACCAAAAATGGTTCCCGTGACCTTGGTGTTCTTTGGAATACAGGTTCTGTAGACGGTAATTGGAGCTCTGTATCGGGAAACCATCCTATACCAGCGGGTGGTGGGCTTTCTGGCGGCTTAGTGCCACAGTTCTACGGTAGTGGTACAGGGGATAGTAAAGATCTCGTACCAGCTATTGCGACACCACTGCTCAGTACGATGTCAACCGTGCCTGGCGTTGGCGTGATTTACTCCACAGCCAATCACATGTTGATGGCCAAATTGGAGGCATTGGAATCAACGGGAGAAGGGAAAATTATTTCTTCCCCGAAGGTTACGACATTGGATAATGAAAAGGCTAAAATTGGTCAGGGTGAGGAAATTCCCTATGTTACCCGTGATAAAGATGGAACGGCAACGATAGAGATGAAGGACGCTAAACTGGAATTAGAGGTAACGCCTACCATTACGTCGGAAGGTAAAATTTCCATGCAAATCAGGTGCGAAAGCAAATTTGCCGATTGGAACAAAGTTAATACGTACAACGAAAACCCGCCCCTTGTTGCCAGTAATGTAGAATCTAAGGTGGTGGTCAGGGATGGAGATACGATTGTTTTAGGCGGAATTCTCAAATCCACGACAAACAAAACGATGAAAGGCATACCGTGGTTCCATAATATCCCCGTGCTGGGATGGTTATTCAAAGCCACAAATGATTCAATAGAAGAAAGGGAGCTGTTGATTTTTGTCACGCCCCGCGTCGTTCGAGACATACATGTCGGAAGTCTGTAAGAGACTTATATAAGTTAAATATTTTAAAAGGCTGATATTTTTATATATCAGCCTTTTTGTTATTTGCAGCACAGCTGATGCTTTACGATAATCGGTAATCACTTCTGCGTAGTTCATTATCCGCAAACCATTTTCACTTCCTCTATAAATGACAGATGATTGCGTGTTTGGTATGTCGTTCGCAATGCACGTGCGACAACCTCAAGTGTACCGGTAACTGCACAGCTAATGAGAGTCACCGTGTCGCCGGGCTTCAGGGGATCCGTGCCGCCCATGGTGTTGACACCCGTAACGGGGGTGGAACCTATTGTGCCGCTGCCCAACACAGCGCCGCTGTTCACGGTAAGCACGGGGGTGACCTGCGTGGTGGGAAAGATAAAGTTCAGATACTGAAAGTTTCGCACTTCGTTCACCGCAGTGCCGCTGTAGTTCCACACGT